>WRKK01000258.1 GCA_009782245.1 Defluviitaleaceae bacterium
CTGTTGTGCGTTTGCTGCGAACGCCGTAAACTACGTCAAAACCCTCGTTGAATTTTGCCCACATTTCGTCAACGGCGTTTATGTCGTCCTGCAAATCTGCATCCATGGAAATAACAGCATCGGCTTTATCTTTTGCGAACATAAGCCCTGCCAATAGTGCATTTTGATGTCCCTTGTTGCGAGATAGATTTATCCCAGCAAAAACGGCGTTTTCGGCGTTTAACTCGCAAATAATTTCCCAGGTTCTGTCTTTTGAGCCGTCATTTATGAAAACTATTTTTGATTCGGAAGATATTGCGTTTTCTGCCATTAACGTGTTGAACTTTTCAAGCAACCTTTTGGCGGTTTCTGGCAATACTTCTTCCTCTTTGTAGCATGGTACGGCTAAATATAGCGTTTTTGGCATGAAAATTCCTCCTTTTGGCTAAACTTCCTGAACAACATAGCCTAATTTGCCAAAAAACTTCGCCACCCAACTATCCCATTCCGCAAAAACTTCCTTATTAAGTTTTATATCAAAAATTTTTTGGCTTATACCCGTTGTAAAAATTAAGTTTTCGTTTTCGTAATCCATGCGCAAGGTTAGCGAGCCCGCACTAGCGTGTACAGCGGTTGGGTTGCTGTGGGCAAAAATAAATTTCATTTTTTGGGGCTTGTTGCCTTTTATTATTTGACGAGCAAACGGTCGCAATTCGTGCCACTTGCAATAGGCTTTTTTGCCGTCTGTTTTGTCAACTTCGGGCTTTTCGCCGTCAATCGTAAACGTTGCAAAACTGCGTATCTCCACTAGCGATACTTCAAACTCGGCAAAACTATCCTCGCCAAAAAGATATTGCATAAATTTTTTTATATATTCGGGTTTTATTGAAAATTGTTGCATAAAATCTTCCTAACATAGTTTATTTTGTTTGCCGCAACCGCTAAACCGCTAAAATCACAAATTATCCCCCACTTAACACTAAAAGCCATTAAAAAAATTTGGCGGGGTCAAGGGGCGAAGTCCCTTGCGGGGTCCAGGGGCAGCGCCCTTGGCGGGTGTGGGCAGAGCCCACGGTTTTACAAAGCATCTTGCGAAAGGGCGATTTCGTAGTAGGCGGAACAGGTTTCTAAAAGTTCGGCGTGAGTGCCTTTGCCTACTATTGTGCCTTCGTCTAGGACGATGATTTGGTCGGCGTTGCGGATTGTGCCTACTCGCTGGGCAATTATTATGACGGTTGCGTTGCCGACGTTTTCTTTTAACGCTCGGCGTAACTCGGCATCGGTTTTGTAGTCTAGTGCGGAAAAACTGTCGTCAAAAATTAAAATTTGCGGGTTGGTTGCCAATGCTCGGGCTATTGACAAGCGTTGCCGCTGTCCGCCGCTGACTGTGCCGCCTTTTTGACCAATCTCGGTTTGCATACCCTCGGCGTTTTCTTGGATAAATGGCATTGCTTGGGCTATTTCTGCCGCTTTTGCAACTTCCTCTTCGGTGGCTTGCGGGTTGCCATAGCGAATATTGTACTCGATTGTTCCCGCTATCAACTGCCCTTTTTGCGGGACATAGCCGATTTTTTTCCGCCATTCCGCTTGCGTTGTGTTGCGAACGTCAACGCCGTCCATTAAAATTGAGCCCGTTGTAACATCGTAAAAACGCAACAACAAGTGGGCTATTGTGGATTTTCCCACGCCCGTTGGCCCAATTATTGCGGTCATTTTGCCAGGGCTTGCGGTAAAATTAATGTTAGAAACAGCGTCAACTTCCGCTTTTGGGTAGCGAAAACTGACGTTGTCAAAAACAACAACGCCGTTGGTTGCCGTGTCAAATTCCTTTATGCTGTTTTTATCGGGATCTTGGATAACTGGCTCGGTTGCCAAAACTTCGGATATACGCCCCGCCGAAACCAACGCCCGTGGTATCATAATAATTACCATCGAAAGCATCATAAACGCAAAAATAACCGAAACGGAGTATTGCATAAATGCCATCATATCGCCAATTTGCAAATCGGCGGCGGCTATGTGTTGCGCGCCCACCCAAACAACAAGCAACTGTGTGCCGCCTAAAATAAGGCTCATCGCAGGAAAAACCACCGCCATTACACGAGAAACGAATAGGCTAATATCAAAAATTTCCTTGTTGCTCTCGTCAAAGCGTTCTTTTTCGTGCTGCTGTGTGCCGAATGCTCTAATTACCATAAGTCCGTGCAAAGTTTCACGTGCAATCTTGTTTAATTTATCAATCATGCCCTGCATTATGCGAAAGCGTGGCATAACGGTTGGCACAATCGCAAAAACAAAGCCCAACAACACAATTACCGCCAACACGATAATCCAACTCATTGCGACGGATTGGTTAAGTGCCATTATTACCGCACCCGCACCCATTATTGGGGCAAAAAACAACATTCTGGTTGCCATGTTTGCCAACTGCTGCACCTGCGTAACATCGTTTGTACAGCGGGTTATCAGCGAAGATGCCGAAAACGTGTCAAATTCCATTTGCGAAAACGATTCCACTTTGATAAATAAATCTTTACGCAAATCACGGGCGGCACCAGCAGAAATGCGGGGTGCAAGGTAGCCCGTACCAACCGATGCCGCGCCGCCCATTAACGCCACGCCTAGCATAACAACGCCTGTTTGCAATATGTACGCCGTCTGCGGTGTGTTTTCCACAACACCTCTAATAATGCCATTATCGATAATTGTTGCCATTAAGGTAGGCAAATAAAGCCCCGCCAACACTTCCAGCATAAGGAACACCAAAGTAAGTAATATAGCCCACCAATAGGGTTTAAGATATTTTATAAGTTTAGACACGTTTTGAAACTCCTAAATTTTGCGAGCCAAGAGGTAAAAAGTAGCGGCAGATGTGCTAGGTCAAATTCAAAACCGTGGGGCTCTGCCCCCCGCCTGTCGGCGGACAGGCACACCCCGCAATGGCGCGCCCCTTGACCCGCACTTTTTGTTAAATTGAATGAGTATAATCTTCTATCTGCCACTACGGAAACATCGCACCAAAAGGCACAAAATTCAACTCTTATTTCACATATTAATATTTATAATTATGCACCGATTGCAATATTTTTCGGTATTTTGGTATCTGTTTTTGTGCTTTGCTTGGCTAGTTTCATTGCCTCTTTCCAGGTATCGCGCAAGCTGCGCAAGTGGTCGCGCACCTCTGTTAGTATAACGGGGTCTTTTTTCATGTTTGCTTCGATGAGACGAGTGTGCATATATTCGTATAATTGGTCTAATTGTGCAGAAATTTCGTGCTTTCTATCTAAAGTTATTTGAAACTCTCGTACTATATTTTGCACTTTGCGGATAGAATCGTTGGTTTTGGGGTGGTCTTTATTTTCCATTGCCAACAGTGCTTGGTTGCAAAATTTTACAGCGCCGTCAAATAACATAAGCGTCAACTCTTCTCGGGTTGCCGTGTTTATCGAGTTGTTGCGATATTTATCGTATGGGTTTGGTGCTGGCATCAAAATCACTCCTTACAAATTAGCACAGACAAATTTTACAAATCAACATAAGAAAAATGCCTGTGCTAACAATTTTATTTAGCTGTTATTTACGATTTCGGTTACGATTTCAGTTACGGTTTTGCGACGATTTAGGTACGTACGTCAACTAGCAAGCCAGCAAACTCGTGTATTCTGGCAAGCAGGTCAAGCCTGGATTCTGGCGGCAATTCTCGGATAACTTCGTCGGTATCAGTATCGATAACACGAACCATAATAGTGTTAGTAGCCTCGTGAATGCTGGAATTTAGCGAAAAATGTGATGGTGCTAAGGCCTCGTTTACGGTTTCTAACGCTCTGCTTATATAAGCATCGGTTACATTATTAGAAGTAAACGGCGTACTTTCGGGTAAAGTTATTGTTGCCTGCACTTCCGATGGCGGGGTCGCCATTGTAACAGTTGGCTGTTGCGTTGGCTGCGGTGCGGATTCCACTGGTCGGTGGATTGTTGTTGGTGTTGCTGTCATGTTTTGCCGTCTTGGCTCGGTTGAAATAGCCGTGCTTGCTTGTGGTATACTACCAAACGATTGTAAATTAGCTTCCATGCAGAAAACCTCCTTATTGATTTACACATTTTGATTTACGTTCTGATTTACGCTCTGATTTACATTTCTGTTGCTTACAGTATTGCTTAATTTGCTTTATCAAAAAAGTACCCAGACGTATCGCCACGAGTCTCTATGTCGTTGTATGCGGTGCTAACGTCGCGACCGTCTCGAATATTTTTTAAGCCTTTCTTAACAAAAACCCTGAACTCTTCCGCTGTCTTATTGTTGATTTTGTCCATTTCGGCTATTGCCTTTGCGGTTTCTTTTATTTTGGCTATTGTCGCCAAATTTTCTTTTGTCTCGGACATTTTTTTGTCATTTTTGGCTAGTTGTTCGTCCATTTGTTGGATTTTTGCTATAATATCGGCTCGTTGCTCGTATAATGATGCAAAGCGTTCTATTTCTTGCAACGTATGCTCTTTATCGCCCTCTGTGGTAAAATTTGCCCGTTTTGTGGCATCAAATATTAGCGTTAAGGCTTTTAACTTTTGGGCTAAAATTTCGCCGTATTCTTGGCTTGTCTGGGATTCGGGCTTTATCGCTTTTTTGGGTTTTTCTGGTTTGCCCGATTTTTCGGGAACTTTTACAGTAGCCATTATTGTGCCCAGAACATTTGTTCCATAAACATCATTTGCGAGTTAGATTGTAGCATAGCGGCCTCTAATCTGCCAAAGATTGCAAAGTAGCGGTCTTCACGGCGTTGCAGGTCTCGTAACATTAGGTCAATGCGGCGGTCGTGGTCGGCTATGCGGCGGCTTAGGAAGTTATCTTCCAAAGTAACGGCGTGTGTTCCTGCCCGTTCGGTAATAGAGCCGCCCGAGGTATTTATAGCCCAGTTCATAATATCGTTAATGCGTTGTCCTACGCCAGATTCATTCAGCCTTGCTCTGCGGCCTTCCGTTGTGCGGTCGTTCCGCATAGATGCCGCTGCAAATAAGTCGGCTATATCGTCAATATTGTTATCCAAAAATTGATCCAGCCGTGCCTCGTCAATTTGCAACTCGCCAAACCGTGATAAATCGCTAGATGTACGGATTCCAACGTCCAGCAAGCTAATTTGCCCGCCTGCTCTTGTTTGTACGGGTCGCATTATTTCTCTATGCAGCTCTCTTGTAAGCGACCGCAAAGTTTCGTCTCTGTGTAAAATTCCCGTACGTGCTTGGGTTTCCCATAGTTCAATTTCACGGTCGGACATTGCGCGGCGTTGTTCGTCGGTAAGCGGCATATAAAATCCGCCGCCTGCACCTGCACCCAATCGTGGCCGTCTAGTTTCCGTTAAATCACGGATAGATGCTATTAGCGTGTTGTATTCTTCTATGAAGTTCAACAGCATTTCACGGGTGCTGCTAGTATCTCGGCTAAGTGTGATTGTTAAGTTTGGCGGTGGTATTGGAGCGCCGTTTTCGCTTGTTGGCGGGTCTACAAATATATCGGGGTTTATGTTTAGCGATATATCGCCTATTGTAAAGCTGTTGCTATCACGTATAAAAACCTGCCCGTCCATGTGAACAACGGCATCTTGGGCGGTGCTGGTGCGAATAGCGGGGTCGTTGGAGGCGTTTCCAGCGTTATCGACAACACCTATTGCGTTAAGAAAACCTCTTCCCATACCTTGGGCTGTTTCGGACATTGTTATGCCGCCCCTTACAGCACCCACGGTTGGGTTTGTTAGGGTAAAGCGCCCAGAATCGCCGCTAAATGTTAGCGTTGTGTTTGTGCGAGCATTAACTGCGTCCATAACTTGCTGTAAAGTAAGGTTGCCAGGCTCAACGGCGGAGTAAATTGTGGCGGTAGTACCCGCAGTAGTTGCGGTAAAATCTGTGCCGTCAAATTCGAAATTTACGCCGTTTATCGTAAAGTTAAATTGACCCTCTGCATTGTTCAAAAAGTCGCCCATTAGCCTATTGCTAGGGTCAAAGCGGGTTGTTGGCTGTATAGTGGAATCGCCAGGACCTGTTGTGTTAAAGCCCATAACTTCCAAAGCACCTTGGTCAACATCGGACGGTAGCGGTGCGTTGCCCAAAGTTACTACGTTGCCCTCTCTTCCGCTTATGCTAAGATTGCCGTTGTTGTCTAATTCTGCCCACACGTGCCTACGTGCAAAAAATGGGTCGCTAGATGGGTTGTCAAAGGCGTTGTCGCGGGTATCTGAACCAAAATTTTCACCTAACCAAGCGTTAAGTGATTCCACAAACAAGACGTTTTGGGCAGTTTCTACATCGGGCTGATAGCCGTCATTAACTAAACCTTGTGCGGCGGCTATTAGCGTATCAAAAGACGTTTCGTTCATAGTAAAACGAACATTCCGCCCGTTCAAGTTCACGTCAAAAGAAACGTTTCTAAAGTCGCCGTCTTCGTCTCGGAAGTTGTCAACCAAATCGGAAAAGCTAAACCCGACAGGGTCGCCGTTTGCATCGGTGCGGTTGTTGGCAACTATAGATTGCTGGTTGTGAACAGTACCACCTCTAAAGGAATCGCCACGGGCGGCTTGTTCTATTTGGATATTGCGAGTACCTGTGGCACTGGTGGTTGTTCCAGCTACACTAACGCCTGGAATAGTAGTGCCGTTACTAGTAACTGTGCCAGTAACGCTAACAAAGTTGGACATTAACATAACATTGTTAGAACGGTTTGGACCGACAAGGTTCAAAAATCTATCTTGCAAGCCACGAATATCGGCGGCAACGTTGCGCATCAGCGATTGCTGCCACGAGAAAATTTCACGGCTTTGGGTCAGCCTATCCAAACGCATGGAATGTCCGCGCATTAGCTGTGTTACCATATCGTTTATATCTAAGCCTGACATACCCGTAAAACGGGTTCTATTTGTAAATGACATAAGTACCTCCAGTATTTATATTTATTGCCTAACTATAAATAGGCATCTAAATATATTTCGGCATTATCTTAAATAAACATTAGCAAAATTTTATAAAATTATTTTTGGTATTTACAGCACAACAAAAGCACTTATTATTCACTATTATTGCTAAAGTTATCATCACGAATTAGGGTCGCTTATAGCAGAACTTGTTTCACGTAAAAATCTTTCTAATTCATCTATGTGCCTAGAAACATCGTCCAAATCGCCTGTTTCAAAGGCTCGCAGGTATTTGTTAAGCATTTCGTTATATTCATTCTTAAATTCCTGTAGTCTGCCACGTTGTACATCTATCGAATCGTAGATGTTTTTAAGGTAAAACAATGTATTCGCCTTATAGTCGGAAATTTCTGCGTGGGTATTTTTTAAGATGTTATCGGCGGCTACTTGGGCGCTGATAATGGCGTTTTTTATCGCATTGTCCTTATCTTTGTAACTTTTAATTACATTTTCCAAAGTTTCAATATATTCGTCAACTTCTTGGGGATTATACCCCCTTTTTACGATGCTAAAACTCTCCAAAATATACTCCTCCTAAACTTTTGTTACGTTATAATCAAATTTATGTTATTATAGCAAATATATTATAAAAGTGCAAGGAGAATTTTATGGATAATATATTTTTTATGCAAGAGGCATACAAAGAGGCACAATTAGCCTATCAAGCGAACGAAGTCCCCATTGGTTGCGTAATAGTTTTTGGCGGCGAGATAATTGCCCGCGCGCACAATTTGCGTACAACCAAAAAAAACGTGTTGTATCATGCAGAAATAACTGCGATAAACCAAGCCTGCGAGTACATAAACGATTGGCGGCTAGAAGATTGCACTTTATACGTAACCGTTGAACCATGTGCAATGTGTGCTGGTGCAATTTTGCAAGCAAGGATTCCCGCGCTGGTTTACGGAACGGCTAACCCAAAAGCTGGCTGCGTTGGCTCGGTTTTGAATTTGTTGGATAATCCGCTGTTCAACCACCAAACCGCCGTAACACAAGGCGTTTTGCAAGAAGAATGTGCTTTGCTGATGCAGGATTTTTTTAGGAAGATGCGGGGCGGGGGTTGAGACCGTTTAGTATCGGAATGGGAAGACGGACGTAATGGTTGGGGATAAACGGGCGACCGAGGACGGTCGCCCCTACGGGCGGGATTTGTTGGGGGCAAACGGGCGGATTGGTTGGGGGGCAAACGGG
>WRKK01000259.1 GCA_009782245.1 Defluviitaleaceae bacterium
GGGACTATCTCCCTGCTACTCATAGGGCAGTTTTTGCTAGGCGGTGCGTTGCTGTATGCGGCATATAATACTCGGACTATTTATCAATTTGCTATAGTTGGACTACTGCTCATCATTTTTGTACAACGAAAGACGGGACGGCAGAAAGGACGGTTGGTTACAGCAAACGATTTTGCTGTAGTGGCAATAGTTGCGGGTTTGCTTTTGGGGAGTGTGCCGCAGGTGATAATCAATCACAACCACACGGGCGAGTTGACTATGACGGCGATAAATAGCGAAGCCGCCGCCCAATGGCGGGGCGGGCAACAGTCGCTTAATGTCTTCCAGTTAGAACATGGCTTGCGACTAAATCTTTACGAAACGTGGAACGGCGACGATGGTTTAGCGGCACGCGTTGGATATGTCAATCATTCGGGGATACACATCTTAAACGAGGCATACTTTAGCGGAATTTCGTTGCCTTTGGGCAGTTTGGGCGATTATTTTAGGGCAGTAGCACGTTTCCCGCTGGAGGCGTTGGGGACGTATGTGCGGCATTTAATCGTACTTTTGAACCCCATATCGGGCGGCGGGTACATTTACAGCCGCACAAATATGCGGTTTGTGTACACCATGCTAAACTACACGATGTTGTTTGTTGTATTCGGCTGGTTGAAACGTAGCTTTTTGGACGGCACGCTTCGGGAGATTAGGCAAAAGGTTGACACCAAAGAAAGGGCGACAAGCCTTATATGTCTGCTGACGATTCTGCTACCGTTTATATTTATCCTGCCAGGTGCGGTGGAAGAGCGGTTTGCGATAGGGTTTTGGGTTATAATTTACGGTGTGATATTTTACTGCATAGATTTTAGGCAAGAGTGGGCGAAATATCGGGCAAGGCCATTTGCACATGGATTCTTCTATTTGGCGGGCTTTGGGGTATTCATAGCGATATTAACGGAGATTTATGTCCATAGCAGCCATGGGTTTTTGCCGATATTGAATTTGCAGTAAGCAAAGCTGTGGGGCTATAGCCCTTATAGCCCCACAATCTAATAATTAACTGAAAATTACTGCACAAAAACTTAGGGCATTGTGGCAAGCCTGAAAACCTGATAAAATACATACAAGACCGTTCAGGCCACGACAGGCACTATGCGAAAATTTCAACATTTTTGGCACGAAACCGATATTGATTACATTAACATTGGCAAAACAAAATTAGAACACATTGACATTGAAAACGCCGCCAATCTCAACAACGAGCAAAAACAACTTTTGACCGACTTAAAAAGCAAGGAAAGCCTAGTAAAAAAGCGGCTAAAAATCTGCCCAGAGGTTTTTGGAAAGCTGTCGGTTGATTGGGACGGGCAAGTTACCGCTTGCTGTGCAGATTACGACGGGAACATGATAATAGGCGATATTAACAAAAACACCATTGCAGAAATTTTCCATAGCGATATTGCCGAAAACTACCGCCAAATCCTACGCAAACGGGAATTTACAAAAATACGCCAATGCAACAGCTGCTACGATTACATGAATTTGCAGGGCAGTTAGTCTGCACTATAGAAATATCAGAAATATCGGAACGAACAAACGGGCGACCTACCCCTAGCCGCCCGTTTGCCCATTCTAACACAAGCCCCACGGCTTTAACTTTAATTCAACAAAATTCAACAAAATTCAACAAAATTCAACAAAGCAAATTCTCAATCTCCTCTAAAACCTGCCCAATCGGCGTTTTTTGCTGAACACTTTTATCACGAGCGATAATTTCGCAAACGTTTTCCTTTAGGTTGCGGGGGCTGCATACTACTCGCAATGGAACGCCCAATAAATCAGCATCGGAGAACATTACGCCAGGCCGCACGGGGCGGTCGTCGTAAATTACCTCGATGTTGCGTTCCTGAAGTTGGCTGTATAGGCTGTCCGCCAGCCTTTTGACATTCTCGTCATCGGCGCGCACACAGCATAAATGCACCTGCCACGGCGCAATCGCTTTTGGCCAAATTGGCCCGTAATCGTCGTGGCTCGCCTCGCAAATAGACGCAATCAGCCGACCAACGCCAATCCCATAACAGCCCATTAGCGGATATTGCAATTCGCCATTTTGGTCGGTGTACTGCATTTGCATGGCTTGCGTGTATTTTGTGCCAAGCTGAAAAATATTGCCAACTTCAATGCCACGCATTAAATCTATCTCTGGCTCGCCGCATCTTGGGCAAATATCGCCGTCAACCACTTTTGCAAAATCGTGAAACGCAACTTCGCCAAACTTTTGCGAAAAATCTCGTGCCACGGAAAAGCCCGTATAATGGTGTTCGTCCTCGTTTGCACCGCAACAAAGGTTTTCGCCGCCCTCCAGCGAACGGTCAAATAAAATTTGCGTGGTTTCGCTTATGCGATTGGGCAAATCGATTGGACCCGTGTAACCCGCCGATAGTCCGCTTTCTAGTGTTATAATCGCTGGCTTTATCTCCTCTTTTAGGAAATTTTTCAGCTTGGTTTCGTTGATTTCCAGGTCGCCACGAATAAAAACCACCACAAAAGCGTTATCCTCTTTTTGAAAAATAACCGCTTTGCAAAGGCTTGTTTCTGGGATTTTTAGAAAATCGCACACCTCGGGAATCGTTTTGGCGGCGGCAGTGTGAATTTTCGCCAGTTCGTCCAAATTTTCCGCACTTTGCGGCTTTTTGTGGACACGCTCGGCGGATTCCATGTTCGCACGATATTCACACGCATCGCAGACAACAATCGTATCTTCGCCAGCGGGTGCAAGCAACATAAACTCGTGGGCAACTTTTCCGCCCATCATTCCAGAATCCGATTCCACCGAAACCACCTGCGGAACGCCCATTCTCGCAAAAATATTTTTGTACGCATGGTGGCATTTGCTGTAATAATCGTCCAAATCGTCCTGCGATGTGTGGAAAGAATAGCCGTCTTTCATGGTAAACTCGCGCACACGGATAAGCCCCGCCCGTGCCCGTGCCTCGTCTCGGAACTTCGTCTGAATTTGATATATCATAAACGGATATTTTGTGTAACTGTTGGCGTATTCTCGCACAAGGTGGACGGCGGCCTCTTCGTGGGTCATGCCCAAAACCATGGGTGCGCCCGTGCGGTCGCTAAACCGCAGCAACTCCGCGCCAACGCTTGCATATCGCCCAGATTCCTCCCATAAAGCGGCGGGCATCACAACGGGAAACTGCACTTCCTGCCCGTCAATGCGTTCCATTTCTTCCTTAATAATGCGTTCAACTTTGGCGGAAATTCGCCGCAAAACGGTGTACGACGAGTAAACGCCGTTGCCAACTTGCTTGATATATCCGCCACGTATCATAAGGGCGTGGCTGTCAACCACGCAATCTACAGGGCGTTCCTTGAACCGTTCGCCCACTAGTTTGTCTAATTTCATTTAGGTTGCTCCTTTTTTTATTTTGGTGTATAATAATTATAGCCTAATCGGCGAAATTTTGCAAATTGTAAAGGATTTTTATCGTGAATTTTAAGTTAGACGATTTTTATGGGCCGCTAGATTTGCTGTATCAGCTTATCAGGAAAAATGCGATTGATATTTACAATATTCCAATGACACAGCTAACAGAGCAATATTTGGCGGCAATAGCGGAACTTCCCCCAGATATGGACGGAATGAGCGAATTTTTGGTGCTGGCGGCAACTTTGCTGGAGATAAAATCGAGAATGCTACTGCCACGCAGTGTGCCAGCGGACAGCGGCGGCGGCGACCCGCGCGAAAACCTAGTTAGGCAGTTAATAGCCTACAAACATTGCCAAGAATTAGCGGAAACGCTGAAAAATATAGAAGATGCTGGCGAGCGTATATACAAAAGCCCAGAGCAAGCATTATTACAGCGGTTGCGAAAATTACATAACCCAGAATCCACAGTTAGTGCGGATTGTTTAGCCAACGTATCTTTGGACGGCTTGTGGGCTGTTTTTGTGGACGTTGTTAAGCGGCAGCCGCAAAAAATCGACCATATGCGTAGCGGGTTCGGCAAAATCGCCAAAGAGCGGCACACAATAGCGGACAAAGTCAGCCTAATAACCGAACTTTTGCAAGCCACCAAGCAACTAAAAATCTCGTTTTTGTTTGCGAAATGTGCCGACAAAGAGGAATGTATAGTTACATTTTTGGCGTTACTGGAACTAATCAGGCGGCGGCTTGCAACAGTAAACCAGCCGAAAATATTTGGCGAAATTGAGGTGCTACAATGCCAAAATTCAGCTTAGAACAGCAAAAAATTTTAGAGGCGGTATTATTTGCGGCAGGTGCACCCGTCGAACTGGCTCGGCTGGCGGAAGTTTTGGGCTGCAATTTGCCCGTGGCGCGCAATCTTTTGGCAAACATGGCGGAGCAATATATCGCCGAAGAATCGCCCATACAGCTAATGGAACACGACGACGCATTTCAGCTTTGTACTAATCCCAAATATTACCCGCAAATTGCCCGTCTGTTGCCAACAGCCAGCAAACCCACGCTAACGCAACCGCTACTGGAAACGCTGGCAATAATAGCCTACAAACAACCCGCCACCAAAAGTATCATCGAAGAAATAAGAGGAGTAAACGCCGATCACGCCGTAAACAAGCTATTGGAGTACAATCTAATTATAGAATTAGGGCGACTAGATTCGCCAGGCAAGCCGATAATTTTCGGCACTTCGGAAGCATTTTTGCGGTTTTTTGGCTTTAGAAATGTTGAGGATTTTTTGGGGGAAGAACTTAACAAAGAGCGTGAAAACGCCGATGAACAGCCACAGGAAAGCGAGAAAGCCCAAGAATCGCCGCCGCAAGAATTGTAGCGGGTGTTGATTGTAATTTCAAACAGTTGGGCTATTGCGAAAGGCAAGCAAACCGCAAGGGGCGGCTCATTTGCTCGCCATACGGCGCTCGCAAACGAGCCTGTAGGCAAGATTTTTGTTCCCAAAAATATTAAGTTAATGACAGTAGATTGACAATCGCCCCCACAAAAAATTTTCAAAATTATTTTGACAAGCCCAAAAATCTATGTTATCATTATCACAATGTTGGTGCGTGTGTTTGCACACGATAATAGGGAATCAAGTGAAAATCTTGAACAGTCCTGCTGCCGTATTGACTAGCAAAGTTTGTTGTAGCCATTAAACCTAGTGTTTGAGAAGGTAAACTGTTGCGCCGTAAGTCTAAGTCGGAAGACCTGCCACATTGCAGCAAATTTTGCTGCTGTATATCCTCGCAGAGTACGGTGGGTATAGATTTCTGGCTTGTTTTTTTGCTTTTGTAATCTATCCCAACTCCTTTGCGATTTTGGGATTTTTTATTTATTTTATCATTTATGAAATATGCACAAAAAAGGAGACTATTATGAGAAGATTTTTAGCAATGTTGTTCATGGTTGTTGTGTTGGCTTTTTTAGCGGCTTGTGCCAATACGCAAACACCTGCGGCAACACCAACAATTTCCACTTCCAATGAACAAGCGGAACAAGCGGAACAAACCGAACAAGACGGGCAATCCCAAACAGAGCCAGCACCAGCCGCAATTACGGATATTTCAGAAGAATACTTCACAATAACCGATTTTAGCGGCGTTGAGTTGCGTATACCAAGCAACATTGAAACAATAGTGTCAATAATGCCGTCCAACACGGAAATATTAGTGGGATTAGGCTTTGGCGAAAAAATTATAGCAACGGACGTGTTTTCGGCGGACGTTGCGGGCATTGCCGCAGAAATAGCTGTGTTGTCCGCCGATAACATCGACATGGAGTATATAATATCCATAAACCCCGATATTGTGATAGCTTCAGATATGTTGCGGTTTACCGAAGATAACCCGCTTGCACCGCTGACGGCGGTCGGAATCGCCGTTGTGTACGTTCCCATAAGCAGCACAATATCAGAAATACAGCGAGATATACGCTTTTTGGGCGAAATTATGTCCGCCACCGCCGCCGCCGAAAACATCATAAACGAGATGAACGCCCTTATTACAGAAATCAGCCTAATAGCCGAAAACATAGCCGCCCCGCGAACAGTTTACCTAGAAATCGAAGCCGCACCGTTTATGTTTAGCGTGGGCAACGGCGTTTTTCTGCACGAGTTACTGGAAACAGCGGGTGCAATAAATATTTTCGCCGACCAAAACGGCTGGGTGTCCGTAACGGACGAGATTTTGCTTGTTGCTAACCCCGACGTAATAATCACAAATGTAAGCTGGCTAGACGACCCAATAGCCGAAATTGCCGCCCGTCCAGGTTGGGAAGTTTTGTCCGCCGTGCAAAATGGGCAAATTTTCCAAATCGACACAAACGCCAGCAGCCGCCCAACCCAAAATATAACGCTCGCTTTGCTAGAATTAGCGGCGGCAATCTATCCAGAATATTTTTCAGCCGAAAGCACACAATCCCCATGAAAATATCGCCCAAAATAAAGATTGTTTTTGCAATAATTGCAAGCATTATGACACTACTAATGGCGGTTGCTATTGGTAGTGTTTACATATCACCCGCAAATGTTTTTTTGGTGATATTGTACAATATTTTTGAAAATTTAGGGATAAATTTAGCATATTTTACCAGCGACACTATTTTCACAAATATTACCGCCGCCGATAACGCCATTGTGTGGCATTTGCGGTTTCCACGGGTGTTGCTGGCGTTTGCGGCGGGTGCGGCGCTTTCCGTCAGCGGGGCAATAATGCAGTCCGTGCTACGAAACCCGCTTGCATCATCGTTTACGTTGGGCGTTTCTTCGGGTGCGTCTTTGGGGGCGGCGTTTGTGATATTTTTGGGTGTTTCGCTGCCAATTTTTGCGGTGTTTACGTTGCCAATTTTGGGCTTTTTGTTTGGAATGCTCACAATCTTGTTGGTTGTGGGCTTTTCGGCAAAATTACAACACGGGCTAGAAAACAACACAATAATTTTAACAGGAATGGTGTTGTCGTTGTTCATAAACGCAGTAACCACCTTACTTTTCGCCCTTTTCAGAGAAAACGCCCAACGAATGATATTGTGGCAAATGGGCAGTTTTTCCATGCAAGATTGGCAGACCGTTTTTATTTTAGCCCCAATAGTTGCTGTCGGCACGGCGTTTATTTTTCGCTATAAACTAGAACTGGACATATTAACCTTTGGCGAGGAGCAAGCCCAAACAATCGGCGTAAACAGCGGACAAATGAAAATTTTATTGCTAATAATTGCCGCCGCTTTAACGGGCAGCACAATCTCGTTTGTGGGCATTATCGGCTTTGTAGATTTGGTTGCACCGCACGTTGTACGCAAAATTTTTGGCGCATCGCACCGCTACGTTATCCCAATGAGCGGCGTTATTGGCGGAAGTTTTATGGTTTTAGCCGATTTAGTAGCCCGCACAATAATCGCACCAACAGAATTACCCGTTGGCGTTGTTACCGCAATATTGGGCGCACCGTTTTTTGCTTATGTGTTTTTTGCTAAATGGGAAAATTAATAAGGGGGGCGGGTTTGGTTGATTTGTGCAGTTTTTACAAATTTGATAAGATGTTGCGGTAAAATTTCGTCATTTTTACTAATTGGCTACTCTCCAGTTTTCAGCTATAATTAACCATACCAACTAACAGGAGGTGTTTTTGTGAACGAATGGAATAAAGGAAGATTGCTCTTTTTTGATAAGCATAATTTAGGCTACCCTTACAACTTGATACACCCACACAAACAGGCGGCTGTAAAGCATTTGGTGGATAATAGACCAGATTGGGTAACTCATATTTTTATTTTTGGAAGTAGTGTACACACCTGGCATATGCCTTGGAAAGATTTAGATGTGTACTTAGTTGGAACACAGGAAGTATTAACCTCCGCAGAAAGCAAATCTATCAGATACCAAGATTTGAAATATGATTTCCTGTATTGTCAAGATTTACAAGACATTCTGGAGTATAAAGAAGAAATAAATCATGTGCGAGGAGACGTGGTTAGAGAGGGGGTAATGGTTTATGGGCGGCACTAAAAATGTGAGCGGATATTTTATTAATGTCATTAACTTAAACGATTTATGGTGGACGGTCGCCCCACCTGCGTATACTTAAGCTAAAATCGGAGGGGCAAACGGGCGACCGAGGACGGTCGCCCCTACGGGGACGCATATTGTAGGGGCGACCGTCCTCGGTC
>WRKK01000260.1 GCA_009782245.1 Defluviitaleaceae bacterium
TGAAGTTGATTTGCATTAAATCGGCTTCTGTGCCAGCCATTAAGTCGGTTGCCAAAACTTCTTGGTAGCCAGCGAATGGTTGGTAAACTGTGTTGATAGTAACGCCAGGGTTTTCGTCCATAAATAATTGTGCTATTGCGTTAGTTGCATCGTGTCGACCTTGGTCGCCCCACCATGTGAAAGTGATTGTGCCTTCAAGGCCGCCAGCGGCATCGTCGGTTACTACTACATCGTCAGTTGCGGGGGCTGTGTCGGCTGGTGCGGTGGCTGTGTCGGCTGGTGCGGCTGGTGCTGTTGGTGCGGCGGGTGCTGTTTCTTGGGCACAGGCCGCCATCACAAATAATGCTGCTACAAGACTTGCTAGTAAAAAAAGTTTTTTCATAAAAAATCCTCCTACGAATTTTGATAAAAGTTCGACACATTGGTCGATAATGTCGGTTAGCTAAACGCCGTGTGCCACCTCTGATTCAAAAGGGTGCTATACATGGCATTTTTTATTTTTGGTAACCGATTTCCTAAGTTGCAAAACTGCTACATGGATTGAGTGCGGCGTAAAAATCTTATTAGCCGTAAACCAAGCGGTTGCTATAGTTTTGCGGAACGAGCGGGTTTTTTAGGATTGTTGTTAGCGTTTTGCGTTAATTTTGTGGATTATATGGCGAAATTTGCACAACATTCCATAGTTAAGTAGCGGTTAAAGGGAAATTTTTATTGTGAATAGGCTACGAAGTGGAGTTTTCGGCTATTTTCTAGCCGCTTTCTAAATTATTGGCTTATTGACGTTTTGCTTGTTGCAAAAACTTCCCTTGTTTTATGTTCTGAAAACCGACTTGCGTCCCGTTGGGCGATTGCTGTAAACACTTGTTTTGGGGAGATTTTGGCGAAAATTTTGACGAAACCCCTTTTTTGTTGAATTTCTAGTTGCAAACCCAAAGCAACTCTCGTTAAAATTTTGTAGCAACTTTGATAAATATAGTATAATAGCTATTTGCAAATTTGTCAAGAGTTTTTTGTAATTTTTTTGAAAAAAATTTTTTTGTGGCAAAATGCCCAAAAATCCGCATTTAATAGCCGAATTTTTTGACTTGGTTAAATGCGGAATGGGTTTTTGTGAAAATTTTTGGTAAAAAATTTTAATCTGATTATCCAAATGTTGCATAATTTGGCAATAACGTTATCGTAGGGGCGGATATTATCCGCCCGTGTGTAAAAAACGAGCCTGCCTGTCGGCAGACGGGCGGATAATATCCGCCCCTACATTCTAGGCACACGCAATTTTTCAACCCTTGATTGGCGTTATCGGCACAAATTTAATTTACCGTCAAAGGCGCATTAGAAGTCTCCAAATCAAGGCGAACTTGCTTAGCTTTGCTGTCAAAGGCGAGTGTTTTGGCTTCTACAAAACCTTGCTCGCTAACAAGCGATTGCAAGCCAGTCAAGCCAATCCTAACATCGCCCAAGCTAGATTGTGCCTTTAGATGATAGCCTAAATTCGGCAAAGTTGGCAAGTTTAGGTTAAGTTTGGCGTTGCTGGTTTCTATACGCCACAAATATTGCCCAAAATTGTTAAAATTAGACATTACCATTGAAATAAAGCCGTTAAAATTAGTGATTGAAAATTTTTCAACGTCTGCCTCGTCAATTTCTATTGCCCCGTTGCAATGCTCAAACACAGCCTCGTTGGCGGCTATATGGGATATTGTCAACCGTCCATTGCTAGTATCGCTGTTGATGTTTTGGGCGGATAGCTGTTTTAGCGTAGTTTGCCCGTTTGTGTTAGAAATCTGAATTTGACTGCAACTAATTTCCAGCAAGTCCATATTGCCGTTTACGCCGCCTATATTCACAATGTGAAACTTTTGCGACGGAACGTAAGCATCTATCGAAACAAACTTAAAGTCCTCTTCGGCGTAATTTAGGTAATATTTGTTGCCCAACTGCATTAAATCTATTGTTGCCGAACTGCGGTTTGCCTGGTAGCGTATCGTTGCCGAAATTTTATCGCCGTTATAGCCTATTATTTTTACATCGCCGTTTAGGCTGGATAAATTCAGCTCGTTGTAGCCGTCTGCGACTACCATTTCAATGCGTTGCTCTGTGCCGCCCGTTTTGGTTGTCGGCATTGTTGGCTTGGCTGGCGACATTGTTGTTGCGGCGGCGGCACGGCTGGCGGCGGCGGCTCGTTCTTCTCTGCCTTTTTCAAAATTTTTAACGCCCGTTTCTATCGTTTTGGATAGTTTATCCGCCGCAAAAACGGTTTTTTCTGCTGTAAATTCCACCGCTTTTTGGATTTTCGGCTCTAAATCTTTTGCGAATGCGGCAAATTTTCTGCCAATTTCGTCAAAATCAACACTAACGCCACTTTTGGGCTTTTCCGTGTAGCCGTGCGGCGGCGGATTGTTGGAATTATTCACACTTGCCGATGCCGAACTATGCGGCATTGGCGGAACTGGCGGAATTGGCGGAATCCCCGACATAGGCGGCTCTGGCGGCCTTGGCAATGTAGGCGGAATCGGCGGCGTTGCGTTCATTGTAGCGTTCCCGCCGCTTCCGCCGCTTTCGATTGCGGTCAGCAAATTAGTTGCCTCGTCCGCCGTTATTTTGCCGTCTTGCAACATTTGTAATATCGTCATTTTTTCACTAGCCATTTTATACACTCCTTTTTTTTATTAGATTTACCCGATTTACCCGATTTACCCGATTTAACAATATATACGAAAACCTCGCAAAATAGTCTTTTTCAGCTTGCAAAAGCCCGCAAAAATTTTGTGAACAAAAAATAATTAAGCCCACCTTGCACGTAGCAAAGCAGGCTTTTCGGCTTAATAAATTTTACAACTGCGGGGACGTTTACTTTCGATTTTCAATTACGAATTTTATAGAGGTTTTTTCCGCCCCATCTACTTCTAATTGAGAGAACGTAGGGTAGCATACCAAGTCAATTTCGTTGGGTATAACGTAACCACGTGCTACGGCGATACTTTTGACGGCCTGATTAACGGCTGCTGCACCTATAGCCTGTATTTCTACACCTTCGCCAGTACGCAAAACAGCCGCTATGGCTCCTGCAACCAACTTGGGTTTAGACTGACTAGAAACTTTTAATAATTCCATACTAAATCGCTCCAATTCTGCATAATACATTGAACATTAAATTATTACTGACCTGAAATTACCTTGCTATATCAAAGTTTCTGGTTGCCGCATCGTTCAGGACAGGGGCTTGATAAATCGTGTTGGCACAAACCCCGCCAAACGCCCCTATAATCAATATTACCAATTACATATGCTAATTTGCATTACCTAAATAGTGTTAAAGATACCTGCAAGAATTACTATATACCCATTTGGTAAATTTTATATAAAAATAATATAAAATTTAGCTATATATTAAAAAATATTTTTTTTATTTTCGTGCGTAGATATTTAGAAATTTTTCGCTGTTTTTTCGGTTGACACCTCGTAAACCGCTGTTTATAAGCGTTTTGCACGTAACTGACCACAAGCGGCATCTAAATCTTTTCCCAGCGTTCGGCGAATTGTGGCATTTATATTATATTTTTGTAAAATTTTCGTAAATTTTACGGTATCTTCACGCAAAGTCGGCAAAAAATTTTTATTAGTGGCATTTATCGGAATAAGATTCACATGGCACAAAATCCCTGCAAGTAGCTTGGCGAGCCGTTTTGCGTGGTTTTCGCTGTCGTTAAGTCCGCTGATAAGTGCGTATTCAAAAGTGATTCGGCGGTTTGTTAGCTGTACATAATATTGGCAAGCACTCAACAGGCTTTTTATGGGATATTTTTTGGCGATTGGCATAATATTTTGCCGCAAAACATCATCGGGGGCGTGCAGGGAAATTGCCAAGTTTACAGGCAATTTTAACTGTGCCAACTGCCGTATTTGCGGCACTAACCCGCAGGTGGATATTGTAATGTGGCGTTTTCCCAAGTTAAAGCCTTTTTCTTGCGAGATAAGGTTGACAAAACGGACGACATTATCAAAATTATCAAGCGGTTCGCCGCAACCCATTAAAACAACGCCAGATAATTTGCCCGTATTATCGGGTTTGTTGGAATTGTTGTTGGAATTTTCGGGCTTATTGGATTTGTCCAGTTTATCCGAATTATCCACTTTATCTGCTTTAGCGGCGTATTTTTGGGCAACATAAACCTGTGCCAGCATTTCGCCAGCAGAAAGGTTTCGCAAAAAGCCGCCGCCGCCCGATGCACAAAAAGCACAGCCCATTTTACAGCCCGCTTGCGTGGATATGCAAACCGAACTACCAAAAGAATAGCCCATTAAAACCGCTTCGATTAGCAGTTTGTCGGATAATTCCAGCAAAAATTTTTTAGTGCCGTCAATTTGCGAAGTTTGCACCTCTATAGGTTGACATAACGGGATATAAAATTTTTCCGCCAAATTAGCCCGCAAAGTTTTGGGCAAATTTTCCATATCTTCAAACGAGGTTACGCCCTTATTGTGCAGCCAGTCAAAAATCTGCCCAGTCCTATATTTCGGAATATCCAGCTGTTCCGCTAAAGTCGCCAATTCTTGCGGGAGCATGGATAAAATGTCAACCAAAACATCTGGCGAAATATCTGGCAAAATATCTGTAGAAAGTGTATTCATGGTTATATTTTGGTTGGATTATCGTCATCTTCTGCAACGGTGGCAACTGTACTGTTTTCGGTGTTTTCGGTGTTTTCGTTGTCTTCGTTGTCTTCAATGTTAAAATCGGGCAATGGGGCTAATTCTTGCAAGGCTGAATCTTTAGCATCCATATCTGGGCGATATTTTTTGAACACCATCATTACCATATAGGAGACAACGTAAGCATAAATGCCAATTCCGATAATCAAAGTTGGTTCAAACACCAAAACGGAAAACCCGACAATGGCAGCACCAGTCAGCAAGGACGACAAAGTTGTCAGCAAGTGGCGGTTGCCCATAAAAAAGGCACTTTTAATAATCTGCTTAAAACCCATATCAAACCGAGCGGTTAGCGGGTACATATAAACCGAAATAACCAGCAGTTGCACCAAAATAACAATTTGCACTACTTGCAGCACGGTTGAAAAAGTTGGATCCATGTACGTTGCTGGGATAAGCAAAAAAATATTAGCAAGCACCAGCCCAAAAATGGTTGCCCAGCATAGCCACAATATAGTAGCTTTTTTGAAATTGGACTTAAAACTCTCCCAAAAATCCCTAAGAATATAGCCCTCTTTATCGGAGACACGGCGAGTTGTAACATAAAACAACGCAGTTGTGGCGGCACCAATCGTAACCACGGGAATACTAAAAACCAGCCAAACTACACTTAAAATCATAACATCTGCCAATGCGTTGCCAAACCGCATAAAAGGCCCGTCCATGTTGAAAAATCCACCCATAAAAAATCACCCTTTACTATCAATCAATTTTTATTTTATTTTTGTGGCTAAAAACTGTTACACGCTGATTGTACAACATTATCGCAAAAAAATCAAGTTTTATTTCATTTATTTCAGCATTTCAGCATTTCAGCATTTCGGCAAAAAAAGTGGGCAAAGCCCACAAGTTTTTGCTATTCAGCAAGCGTACGCACAATTATAGCCAAACTAATGTCGTCGCCGCTACCTTTTTGGCTAGAAACATTCAGCCAATCCTCTAAATTTGCGACAACATAATCCAGCCCATCTTTTTGCACAAGAGAATAAAAATCGCTGCCAGCCTTTATAAAATCTTTATCACGGTAAAAGCTGTTTGTGTAGCCGTCTGTGCAGATTAGTAGCATTGGCAAATTTTCGTTTTCGTCCATTGTTTCCAGGTTTTCCAACGGGATTGTCCTTGTTCGCATATATTGCCAGCATTCGTCTTGGCACAGCGAGTTTGTTTCTGGGCCTAAAATTTCGTCTGGTGCGATTAGCCATTCGGTGGATTTTTCTTCGACCGTTAAAATATCGCCGTCGCCGATTTGCAACGCAAAAATAAAATTAAACGCCGCAACTACAACAATCAATGTTGCACCGTACAATTCGTACGAAAAATTATTTTCTGCTCTGCCCTGTTGCCCGTGGTTTTCGTAAATATTGCTTTTCCAATGTTGCTCAATTTGTTTGGGCAGCCACACATCTTTGTTGGCGACCAGCGTGTTTAGCGGATCGGGCTTATTGAAAATATCGCCGAAAATTGTTATTGCCGTTTGCACCGCAATATTTGCGCCCTCGTCGCTGTGTGGGCAAGAGCTACTTCCGTGGCCGTCTGAAATTGCTACAATGCTGTATTTATCGGTATTCTGGATTGCTATTGCATCTTGGCACGGAACATTATTTTTTATGTGCATAGCACCACGAACCCTTGCGCCAACCGCCGCCCACTTACGTTTACCAGATTTCATCGTCATCGTCCGAAAGCACAGGCACGGTGTTCAAGTCTACGCCAGACGGTGCAGTGCCGTCTTCGGTAGCCCGCGGCGAAGATACCGTTTTTACTACCGTTGATGCCCATTTTATAAATTGTATCAGCAGTTGCGGGTTTTTCGCCTCAAGAACAAGTTCACGATTGCCAGTAAATTGCTCCAAAACGTCTAAATCGGCATCTTTGCCAATGGCGATTGCAATACGAACCGCTTTTTTGCCCCACGGAGTTCCCATTAAGTCGTCCAGTCCTTTTTTGAACTCGTCCGTTGGTTGCCCGTCCGTCAAAAGCACCAAAACTGGCGGCAGCCGTTTTGTATCCGCTGGAAACGACCTTAACTCTACCGCAACCATTTCCAACGCTGTACCCATGCTAGTTACGCCACCTGCTTGCAAATCTTGCCAGCTAAACTGGTCTATCGGCATTGCCGTTGGAATGTGCCATTGTGCACCGTCCGAAAACTTCAACGCCCGCACCATAACGCTCGCATTAGGGTTAGCATCGGCCTCTTTCTGCATATCGGGAATAACCTGCCGTATCGCATAATTCAACGTCTGTATCTTCTCCCCGTCCATCGAACCCGAACAGTCCGCTATCCATATAAAATCCAATATCCTCGACGACATCTCGCCGCCTGGTAAATGTTTCGCCATTTTTTTACCTCCTAAATTAAAATCAAAATCAAAACCTTAAAACCGTGGGGCTCTGCCCCACACCCCGCAAGGAGTGCGCCCCTTGACCCGCTAAAATTTTTAATGGGTTTTAGTGCTAAATTAGTGATGTATCGGTTAAATTTGCGGTGGTTTTTTCGCCCGTCTGCCTGACCGCCGTCAGACGTAGACGAGTGGGCAGGTAGGGGCGGATATTATCCGCTCTTACGAAAATTCAAAAAATATTTACAATTTTCGTTTGACATTCTTGAAAATTTTAGCGGGTCAAGGGGCGCGCTCCTTGCGGGTCAAGGGCAGCGCCATTGCGGGTGTGGGCAGCGCCCACGGTTTTCACGCATTTATTTTCCCCTCAACTGGGCCAAAATTTATTTTAACGTCCGTCTGTAGCGGGGCGGTTTTTGTTGACGGAACTACAACACTTTCGCCGCTGGGTTTTGTCATTGTCCAGCTTTCTTTGCCTGTGTTGGTAAGCCCCCAGCGGTTGGGGTTTTTGGGGTGTTTTGTTATTTGTCCAATAATTCCGCTTTCGCTGAAGTCAAAGTTGTTTTTTATGTGGTGGGCGAAAAGTTGCGTGTTTTGGTTTAGCATTATTAATTGGCTGCCAATTTTCATGCGGGGCGGTAGTGCTACAACGCCTTTGCAATGCCAGCAGTGGTGATTTTGCCCCTGTTTTACCTTTTGCAAATCGTAAAAATTTTCCGCACCACAATAGTTGCAGTACATAATGCTGTTTTTTAGCCGTGCAATGGCATCTTTCCATTGGTTTTCCACAATACGCTTGTTTTCATCGTGCAAGCCTAGCGTGAACGCTTGCATAAATAAATCCTTTATGTACGGCGGATAAATCTCCCAAAAAATAATTGCGTTGTCTTGGTAGCCGATTACTGGGCGGTTTGACTTGTTTACGGGGTCCCATATAAAAATTGGCTCTTTGCCGTATATTTTTTCCATTGCTTTGCCGTCCAAGCATTTTATGTTTGCCTCAATCGCACCCTCTAGCGGGTGGTGTAGCATGAACATATAAAACAGCAGCACCGCCATAGAATACAGGTCTGTCATTGTGGACGGCGAGTG
>WRKK01000261.1 GCA_009782245.1 Defluviitaleaceae bacterium
CCCCTACTGGGACGCATATTGTAGGGGCGACCGTCCTCGGTCGCCCGTTCCCCGTCCCGAATGTTAGCTTAAATATACACAGGCGGGTCGGTCGCCCGTTTGTGCGTTTCGGTAATATCCACCCATTTTCTACTAAATCAATTTAGAAGATGTATTCAACAAGCAATTATTTCAACGTAGGGGCGGATAATATCCGCCCGTTTTAGCCATTCGGGCGGATATTATCCGCCCCTACAAAATCCAAAAACGGCATTTTAACGGTGTTGAATACAGGCTCTTATTTTTAAGTTGTGTGAACTTACAAATCTTCCAAACTTTCCGCATTTTCTCGGTAATATTTGCTCTGAATCTCAAAAAGTTCGGCATATTTTCCGCCTTTTGCAAGCAATTCTTCGTGTGTACCCATTTCTGCAATTTGCTTGTTGTCAATCAAGATAATGCGGTCGCAAAACCTGGTAGATGCCAGTCTGTGCGATATATAAATGGAAGTTCTGCCGCTGGCAAGTTCGTTGTAACGCTCGTATAGGCGGCTTTCGGCGATTGGGTCTAGTGCGGCGGTCGGCTCGTCTAATATGAGAATCGGCGCATTTTTATACAATGCCCGTGCAAGCATTAGCCGCTGGGTTTCTCCGCCAGAAAGCACTACGCCGTCAAGGTAGATTTCCTTTAACATATGTGAATTTACGCCGTCTGGGAACGTTGCTATTTTTTCGGAAAGTTCCGCCAGTTCCAAACAATGGTTGACACGGTCAAAGTCAATGTTTTCCACGGTTTGTGCGATATTTTCTGCGATTGTGTTTGGCAAAATATTAAAATTTTGAAAAACCGCCGTAAACAGCCGATAATACGCCTTTCGGTTGTATTCTCGAATATCCTTGCCATTTAGCCGAACAACGCCGCTGGTCGGGTCGTAAAAGCCGCAAAGTAGCTTAACAAGCGTGGTTTTGCCTGCTCCGTTTGCACCTACTATTGCCACGTTTTCTCCTGCATTTATATGCAGGTTTATGTTATCAAGCGTGGTTTCCGCCGCACCGCTGTATTGTAGGCTGACATTTTCCAAAGTTAGGCTGTACGGAATGTCCTCGGGCGTGATGTTTTCGCCGTCCTGTTGCTTGAATTTGTCGGGAAAATTCAGAAACTCTCGTATGCGGCAAAAACGCAAGCTAAACTCGCTTAATTCGGCGATGCCGCCCAAAATTCCCACAAACCAGCCAGAAAAGCCGAAAACTGCCGCAACCATTAGCACAAACGCATCAACGGTCAAATTTTCGTACAAAACCTGCCAAATCAAGTAAATGTAGACGATACTGTTCAGTATGAGGTTTCCCACGCCAGCCACGATGTCCGCCAGCCAGTGCCGAGTTTCCACGCTGCGAGTGAATTTATATGCACGGGCGATGTTCCGCCAAAAAATCCGCCGTATCCACGGGAGCATTTTGTACAGGCGAACGTCCTTTGCGATGCCGTATTGTTGCCCGTTGTAGTTTATGTTGAAAATGCGTTTGTTGTACGCCGCCTCGATGTGGTCGTTGCTATGCCGCCAGCGGTTTGCCCAAATGCGCGCGAACATTCCCAGCAGGGTCGTCGCCGCCGAAATCAGCACCACAAGCGGATTGACCGCCGTCAGCAAAATTAGGTACACAATAAAGCCCAAAATATTGGTGCCAAGCCCCTGAATATGCCAAAAAATGCTGTTTGTCATGTACATAAAATTTTGGGCTTTAGATTTAGCGTCCGTGAACTCCTGCATTTCAAGGTTGACATAATCGGTATCAATGACTTTGTCGCGAATTTGGAACATTGTGTAAATGTTGAACAAACTGCGGCGCATCTGTGCAATGCTATCAAACCAAGTTTGCAAGGCGGACAGCACCACAATAGCAACGGTAAACGCAAGCACAGTAAAAATAAGGGTTTCGGCGGTGGCGTTGTTGATAATCCGCTCTACCACGGTCGCTGGCAGGAAAATCCACACTGTGGAGATTGCCACGGTAAAAAATATTTGTGCCGCAATTATTAGAACAATGCGTTTATCCCAGTACCAAGCGGTTTTTAGCAGGTGGGCTGTGTTTTGGTAGGTTGTGTAGGTTGGCTTTTTTTTGGTCATTTTGGGGAGTCTCCTTTTGGGGTTTATTTTTATTGTAGCATAATTTTGGAAAATTGGGAAATTTTTTGGAAATTTTTTTTGAATTTTCGCAAGCAAATAATAAGTTGCATTTGCAAAAATAGTGTGGTATAATTGGAAAATATAGTTTTGATTTTAACAGCGAAGTAACGAAACCAAAGAAACCAGAGGAAATCAGAAACGAAACCAAAATCGAAAGGACAAAAAAATATGCTAAGTAATTCAGTAAAACAGGGCAACAAAACCGTGCCGCACCGCTCGTTGTTTAAGGCAATGGGATATACGGACGAGGAACTGGGGCGGCCATTTGTCGGGATAGTCAACTCGCACAACGAGGTTGTGCCGGGGCATACCCATTTAGACACAATCGCCGAGGCGGTAAAAAAGGGCGTTTTGGCGGCTGGCGGTACGCCCATGGAATTTCCCGCCATTGCTGTTTGCGACGGTATTTCTATGGGACATATTGGCATGAAGTATTCTTTGCCAAGCCGCGAACTTATTGCCGATTCTGCCGAAACTATGGCGATTGCTCACGCTTTTGATGCGTTGGTTTTTATCCCAAATTGTGATAAAATTGTGCCAGGAATGCTTATGGCGGCGGCACGTTTGAACATTCCCGCAATATTCATAAGCGGCGGTCCAATGCTTGCAGGGCGGGTAAACAGCGAATTTGTCAGCCTTTCCAAAACTTTCGAGGCTGTCGGCAGCCACGCCGCCAGCCGCATAACCGACGAAACTTTGCGGGAATTTGAGGATAACTCTTGCCCAACTTGCGGCTCTTGTGCGGGAATGTTTACGGCGAACAGCATGAACTGCCTTACAGAAGCCCTTGGAATGGGGTTGCCTGGCAACGGGACGGTTCCTGCGGTTATGTCCGAACGCTTGCGGCTGGCGAAATCAGCGGGCTCGCACATAATGCAGTTGCTAAAATCCAATACAAAACCACGGGATATAATGACCAAAAACGCCTTTATTAACGCCATTACATTGGACATGGCGCTGGGCTGTAGCACAAACAGCTTGCTGCACTTGCCAGCAATAGCCCACGAGGCACAAGTTGAATTGCCGCTTTCCGTGGCGGACGAAATCAGCAAAAAAACGCCGAACCTTTGCCGTTTAGCCCCCGCAGGTGCGGCACATATAGAGGATTTGCATTGGGCTGGCGGCGTTCATGCGGTGCTGAAAGAGCTGCAAGCCTTGCTACACAAGGATTGCATAACGGTAAACGGCAAAACCATCGGCGAAAACATAGCCGCCGCCCACAACCGCAACCACGAGGTTATCCGCCCAATAACGAACCCCTACTCAAAATCTGGCGGAATTGCGGTGCTTACTGGCAATATCGCACAAAACGGCTGTGTTGTAAAACGGTCGGCTGTTGCGGACGAAATGCTTGCAGTAAAAGGCAAAGCCCGTGTTTTTGAAAATGAAGAGGATTGCGTTGCGGCGATTTTCGGCAACCAAATTCAAAAAGGCGACGTTATTGTTATTCGTTACGAGGGTCCAAAAGGCGGGCCAGGTATGCGGGAAATGTTAGCCCCAACCGCCGCATTAATGGGAATGGGCTTAGGAAAAGACGTTTCGCTGATAACGGACGGCAGGTTCTCGGGAGCAAGCCGTGGTGCGTGTGTTGGGCATATTTCCCCCGAAGCCCAAGCTGGCGGCAACATTGCCCTAATTCACGAAAACGACACAATCATAATTGACATAAACGCTGGCACAATAAATTTAGAAGTCCCGCAAGCCACCCTAGACGAACGCCGCAAAACCTGGCAACCGCCAACCCCCAAAATTACAACGGGCTACTTGGCACGATATGCAAAATTGGTCAGCGGCGCGGATTTGGGCGCGGTGCTTTTGGGTTGATGTTAAATTAATTGGGGCTTTCGGGCGGATAATATCCGCCCCTACAACAACGCTACCCGCCCACCTGTTGCCAGACAGGGAACGGGAAAACGGGCGACAGACAGGGAATGGGAAAACGGGCGACCGACCCGCCTGCTGGACGGGCAGGGGACGGTCGCCCCTACAACAACGCCGCTCGTAGGGGGCGACCGAGAAACCCACCGCAAATTTAACCGCAACATCATAAAATTAACACAAAAACCCATTAAAAAATTTAGCGGGTCACCTGCCCGCCGGCAGGCGGGAGGGGCGCGCTCCTTGCGGGGTGCCTGCCCGCCTGCCGGCGGGTGGGGCAGAGCCCCACGGTTTTAATCTTTTGATTTTGATTTTGATTTTAGGAAAGGTAGATAGCTTTGAAATTGACTGGAGCAGAGATATTATTGGAGTGTTTGTTAGAACAGGGCGTTAATACGATTTTTGGTTATCCTGGCGGGGCGGTTTTGCCCATTTATGACGCTTTGTATAAATATAGCGATAAACTTAACCATTATTTGGTTTCCCATGAGCAAGGGGCGGCACACGCCGCTGATGGGTATGCTCGCACAACTGGCAAAGTTGGCGTATGCCTTGCTACTAGCGGGCCAGGGGCGACTAACCTTGTAACTGGTATTGCTACGGCTTATATGGATTCTGTGCCGATGGTTGCTATTACTGGCAATGTGGCGTTGCCGCTGTTGGGCAAAGATAGCTTTCAAGAGGTTGACATTACAGGAATTACCATGCCTATCACCAAACACAACTTTATTGTGAAAAATGTGGAACATTTGGCGGATATTATCCGCCGTGCCTTTAATATAGCGGCACAAGGACGGCAAGGCCCAGTTTTGGTGGATATTCCACGGGATATTACGCTGACAACAACGGAATATCACTATAAACCGCCGTTGCCCACAACGCTGGAAATATCCCACTTAACGGCACAATCGCTAGAGCAAGCCGTTGAAATGTTGCAAACAGCCGAAAAACCGCTTGTGTACGCTGGCGGCGGAGTTATCAGCGCCAACGCAACCGCCGAATTAACCGAGTTTGTAGAACTGCTAGATGCTCCCTGCTGTACCAGTGCAATGGGAATCGGCGGCTTTCCCTACTCGCACCCGCACCATGTTGGCACAATAGGTATGCACGGAACGGCAACATCTAACACGCTGGCAACCGATTGCGATTGCCTTGTGGCGATTGGTGCACGGTTCAGCGACCGTGTAACCAGCAATATAAGCCGCTTTGCACCCAATGCAAAAATTTTGCACATAGATATAGATCCCGCCGAAATTAACAAAAATGTGCAAACACACCACCATATTATAGGAGACGTAAAAGCGGCTCTGGCACGGCTTAACAGGCTAATCACGCCCCGCAAGGATTCTGAATGGCTAAACCTGGCAAATAACCTAAAAGCAAAATATCCCACAAAATACACCGCCAACAGCCCAGACCTAAAGCCGCAATATATAATCGAACGGCTAAGCCAGTTAGCTGCAACTAACAACGCCATAACCGTAACAGAAGTTGGTCAGCATCAAATGTGGGCTTGCCGCTATATGCAGGTGGAAAATCCGCGCAGGTTCATAACGTCTGGCGGGCTTGGCACAATGGGATTTGGCTTGGGTGCGGCGATTGGCACGGCGATTGGCAACCCAGGTGTTCCCGTGTTTAACATAGCGGGCGACGGCTGTTTTCGCATGAACAACATTGAACTAGCCACTGCCGTAGAGTACAATTTGCCCGTGATTACGGTAATTTTGAACAATCACGTTTTGGGCATGGTGCGGCAATGGCAATCGCTGTTTTTCGGCGGCCGCTATTCGCATACCGATTTACGCACAAAAACGACCGATTTTGCAAAACTAGCCGAGGCATACAACGCAACCGCATACACAATAACAAAACCCGAAGAGGTTGACAGCACGATTTTACAGGCAATCTCGCTAAAAGCACCAGTTGTAATAAATTGCGAAATTGACGTTGACGATAAGGTTTTTCCGATGGTTCCGCCAGGTGCTGGGCTAGACCAGTATGTGTTGGGCGAAAATAGCGAAGAAAGTTGATTTGCCCAAAAACGAAAAAATGAAGAGGTGCATTTATGCAAACAAAAAACACAATAACCACATTCCAGCAGGCGAAAGAAGATGGGCGGAAATTAACAATGCTGACCGCTTACGATTATTCAATGGCGAAACTGGTTGACGAAAGCGGCGTAAACAGCATTTTAGTGGGAGATTCGTTGGGAAACGTTATGCTGGGCTATTCTAGCACAGTTTCGGTTACGATGACAGACATGATACATCACGGAAAAGCCGTAGCCCGAGCCGTTAAAAATGCGTTGCTGGTCATAGATATGCCGTTTATGTCCTACCAAGCGTCCGTTTATGATGCGGTAAAAAATGCGGGGCGTTTGGTGCAAAAAACGACCGCCCACGCCGTAAAACTGGAGGGCGGAGCGGAAGTTTGCCCACAAATCAAAGCAATTACCGAGGCGGGAATCCCCGTAATGGCACATTTGGGGCTTACTCCGCAATCGGTGAACGCATTGGGCGGCTATAAAGTTCAGGGTAAAACCGAAAGCGGTGCAAAAAAAATTATAGAAGATGCCACGGCGGTGCAAAATGCGGGTGCTTTCGCCGTTGTTTTGGAGTGCATTCCCGCAAAGCTGGCAAAACGTATAACCGAAACGTTGACGATTCCGACAATAGGCATTGGCGCGGGGCGGCATTGCGATGGGCAGGTGCTGGTTTATCAAGATATGTTGGGAATGTTTGCCGATTTTAAGCCGAAATTTGTCAAGCAATACGCCAACCTGGGCGATGTAATGCAAGCGGCGTTTCGCAATTTTGCCGAAGAAGTGCAAACGGGCAATTTTCCCGCAAAAGAGCATGAATATCTTATTGCGGACGATGTTATCAGCAAATTATACTAAATCTCACAATCCCAGAAAGGGTTATAAACATGAAAAATTTCAAAAATGTAATCATAGGATTTGGCAAGGCTGGACGTGCGTTGGCAAAATTTTTATCGCAGCACGGCGAAGAATCCGTTATAATTGAGCGGGATAAAGCAATGTACGGCGGAACCTGCCCCAATGTTGGCTGTGCGCCGTCCAAAACGCTTATATATGCGGGACACGCCAAGCAATCGTTTGCGGCGGCAATGGCGAAAAAACGCCAAGTGTGCGAGGTTTTGCACAACGGAGCATACCACGGTGCAGCCGATGAACCGCTGGTTTCCGTTTTGGACGGCGTTGCAAGTTTTAGCAGCCCAACCGAACTAACCGTAACCGCCGAAGACGGCACTATCACTAGCGTTACGGGCGAACGGTTTTTTATCAATACTGGCTCGACTCCGATTATTCCCGATATTGTCAAAAAATCACAAAAAAAATCCCAAAATATACTAACGTCAACAACGGCAATGGAACTTGACGAATTGCCCCAAAACCTAGTAATTATCGGGGCTGGCTACATTGGATTAGAGTTTGCGGGTATGTTTAACAGTTTTGGCGCAAAAGTTACCGTACTGGAATCTAGCCCAGTATTTTTGCCAAACGAAGATGCCGACATTTCCGCCGCAATTTTTGCCGATTTAACCAACAGCGGAATAAACCTGCAACTATCGGCAAATGTGGAAAAAATATCCGATACGGAAGTTGTGGCAAGCGGCAAAAGTTACAAAGCGGATAAAATCCTGCTGGCGGCGGGTCGCAAGCCCAATATTGAGGATTTGCAACTGCAAAATGCGGGTGTGCAACTAGAAAACGGCTACATAAAAGTAACCGATACTTTGCAAACAACCGCACCAAATATATGGGCTATGGGCGATGTTCGGGGCGGCCCGCAATTTTACTACTTATCAACGGACGATTTTCGCATAATTAGCAACCAACTTTTCGGCGATAAAACCCGCAAGTTATCCGACAGAACGCCCGTTCCGTACAGTATTTTTATAACCCCGCCGTTATCGCACGTGGGTTTAAGCGAAAAATCGGCACAGGCACAGGGCGTAAAATACAGATTGTTCAAAATGCCCGCCGCGCCGATAGTTCGCACAAAAGTAGCCCAAGATATGCGCGGTATGCTAAAAGCCTTGGTAGACCCGCAAACAAGCGAAATTTTGGGCGTTACGCTATATCACGTGGATTCGCACGAGGTAATAAATTTGATAACCTTAGCAATGCAAGCCAAAATGCCTTATACTGCACTCCGCGACCGCATTTACACGCACCCAACCGCCACCGAGGGGTTGAATGATTTGTTTAGCAACGAGGTTAAAGTTAGTTTGAACTAAGGCAACTGCAAAATCAAGCGGAAAATCTCTCGTCAACCCAGTTTGGCGGGAGATTTTCAAATTCGGAAGGAGCAAACGGGCGTAATGGTTGGAGACCTGCCCGCGGCAGGCGGGTAAACGGGCGACCGAGGACGGTCGCCCCTACAATATGCGTCCCGTAGGGGCG
>WRKK01000262.1 GCA_009782245.1 Defluviitaleaceae bacterium
CCGTTTGCCCGTTCCGATGTCGCCCGTTTGCCCGTTCCGATGTCGCCCGTTTGCCCATTCCGATGTCGCCCGTTTGCCCATTCCGATGTCGCCCGTTTGCCCGTTCCGATGTCGCCCGTTTGCCCGTTCCGATGTCGCCCGTTTGCTCTGGTCGCCCTGTTCGCCATGGTTGCCCGTTTGCCCACGTTGCCGCCCCACAGTTTTAGCAGTTATTTTAATAAACTACTCGCCAAAAATTTCATTTAATTTAACTGCGTTCCCCTTTAGATACTCCGCAACCGCCATTCGCTTACCGTTTGGCTTTTGGATAATTTTTATATACAGCCCGCTGTCGCCCGTTTTTATTAGCAAGTTTGGGCTGTTTTCCAATACTTTTCCACTCTGGAAAAAATTGGCGTTTGGGTAGCGTTCTTCAAAATTTTCGCAAATTTCAACGCTGTAGATTTTTAATAAAGTGTTGCGAAAATATGTGTATGTGCCAGGCCATTCTTCTAAGGCTCTAACTTGGTTGTATAGTTGCTGGCTGGTTTTGCTCCAGTCAAGTAAGCCTAAATTTTTGGTTAGCATTGGTGCGTACGTTGCTTGCTCGTTGTCTTGCGGCAGACGTTTTGCTGTGCCGCTTGTTATCTGTTGCAAAGCCAGCAAAATGCACTCGCAAGATGTGGCTTGCATTTTATCGTGTAATGTGCGGAATGTGTCGGTTGGCAATATGTCAACCTCTTTTTGCAGAATTACATCGCCCGTGTCCATTCCTTTATCCATGTACATTATGCTGATGCCTGTTGTTTTGTCGCCGTTTAACATTGCCCATTGCATGGGTGCCGCACCACGATATTTCGGCAGCAGCGAGGCGTGAATATTCAAGCAGCCCAGCGGCGGAATATTCAATATTTTTACAGGCAAAATTTGCCCGTAGGCAACAACTACAAAAACGTCCGCTTGCAAGGCTTGCAGTTGCTGTATAAATTCTGGGTTGCGGACTTTTTCTGGCTGTAATATTAAAATTTCGCTATTTTCGTTATTTTCGTTATTTTCGGGGTTTTCTGCTTGGGTTTCCGCTTGATTTTTTGCTTGATTTTCCGCTCGTTTAGCGTTTTCTGCAATGGTGCATTCTTTTACAGCCGAAAAAGTCGGAGTATACCCCCGACCCTTTGGTCTATCTGGCTGTGTTACTACTGCTACTATTTCGTGATTTTTGTCGTCTAACAAACTTTGCAGGATAGGCACAGCAAAGGCTGGCGTTCCCATAAAAACTATTTTCATATTTATGCCCTCGCTGCCACTTTTTTATTATCTTTTTTATTATCTTTATTATTAAGAATTTTCAACGCCCTGCGGGGGTTGCCTTTTATACGTTTGTTGCTTTCTGCCACTTCTTCATCGGTGGGGCGCGGCTGAATGTTGGTTGCTTTTTCTATGAATAAAATTCCGTCCAGGTGGTCAATTTCGTGGCAAAGTGCGGTTACTAGCATATCGTCATCGGTGGCTATTGTAACGGGGTTTTCGTGGCGGTCGTATGCCTCAACTTTAACAAACATGGGACGTTCTACATCGCCTTGCTTGTTCGGCACAGATAAACAGGCCTCGGTTTTAACGTCTTGCCCGTCAGTTTCCACTATAACGGGGTTTATCAGTTCGTATTGTTCTTCTTCGGTTTCTAAAATAATGGCACGGCGCAATACGCCAACTTGTGGCGCTGCCATGCCCAATCCGTCAAATTCGTGCATTGTTTCCCACATATCGTCCAATAAATTGTGCAAAGTTTCGTCAAATTTTACTACTGGTTTAGATTTCTTTTTTAATATGTCATCGCCGTATTGGCGTATTCTTCTTAATGCCATTTTTTTACCTCTCTTTATTCCATAGCCATTGGATCTAGCGTTAAATTTATCGTTATGCCCGCCAATGGATCGTTGTCTTTTAGCTTACCTAAACAGTATAACACAAATTGCTTTAATAATTCTTCGTTGACAGATTTTATTAGCAACTTCCAGCGAAATTGTTTTTTTATTTTGGATATTATTGCGGGCATAGGGCCAAAAAGTTCAAAATTGCCTTTACGGTTGCAATATTGCATAACAGCCAATAATTTTTGCAATGCGGCGATAATTTTGGGTTCGTCTGCGGCGGAGAATAATACTACAAAAATATGACAAAACGGCGGATAATTCATTGCGCGGCGCAGAGTAATTTCTTGACGGTAAAATTCGGTATAATCGGCGGTTTGTGCCAGTTTTATGCTGTAATGCTCGGGGTTGTAGGTTTGGATAAACACTTTGCCCAGCTGTGCCGCCCTGCCCGCCCTGCCCGAAACCTGCGTTATTAGCTGAAAAGTATTTTCGGCGGCACGAAAACTGCCAGAATACAGCGATAAATCTGCCGCCATAATCCCCACTATTGTAACGTTTGGAAAATCCAGCCCTTTGGCGACCATTTGCGTACCTATTAAAATTTGTGCCTCGTTTTTGCGAAAAGCCGCCAAAATTTTTGCATGACCCTGCTTGCCGCGCGTGGTGTCCATATCCATACGCAACGCCGAAAAACCCGTAAAAATTTTTGCAACTTCCTCTTCGATTTTTTGCGTGCCTAGCCCAAAATATTTTATAAATTTAGACGAACAAGCGGGGCAAATATTCGGCACAGGAACGCTTATTCCGCAATAATGGCACAGCAATTTTTCTTTTTCTTGGCTAAATCGGCTAAATTGGCTAAATTGGCTAAAATTGGGCTGGTTAAAATTTGTGTGGTACGTTAAATTTACGTTACAATTTGTGCAACCCATAACATAGCCGCATTTTCGGCATGATACAAAAGAAGAATGCCCGCGCCTGTTAAGAAATAAAATTGCTTGCCTGCCAGCGTTTAGTTCTTGCAACATGGTTTTTTGTAACTCTGCGCCAAACATGGAAGTATTGCCAGCCGCCAATTCACGCCGCATATCCACAATATTTACCAGCGGGAACATTTCGTTAATGCGGCTGGGCATTGTTACTAGTGCAAACTCGTTTGTGGCGGCGGCACGATAATAGCTTTCCAGCGATGGAGTAGCCGAGCCGAAAACGACAATGCACTCGCCGCCACTGTTTTTGGCGTATTCTTGGCGTTTTAGTGCTACCTCTTTAGTGTCAAATTTTGGCGGCAAATCGGATTGGCGGTAGCTGTGTTCGTGTTCTTCATCGATGATGATTGCGCCCAGGTTGTCAAACGGGGCAAAAACAGCCGATCGCGGGCCAATCATAACGGCAACTTCGCCATTTAGGGCTTTTTGCCAATTTTCAAATCGTTCTTTTGCGGTAAGCCCGCTGTGCGTAAATAACGCCGCCTCGCCGAACCTAGCCTTAAAAACTTGCACAACTTGGTAAGTTAATGCAATTTCTGGCACTAACATAATGGCTTGCTTGCCCTGCCGCAAAACTTCGGCGATAATGTGCATATAAACTTCCGTTTTTCCGCTGCCCGTAACGCCGTGCAAAACGGTTGGTCGGTTGCCTTTTTGGCTATCCGAAAAAATTTGCTTTATTGCAGCCTTTTGCTCGCCGTTCAATTCAAAGTTCAATTCAAAGTTCAAGTCAAATTGTGCGGTAGTATCCAAAAAACCAAAATTTTTGCCCGTTTTTTCGCCCATTTTTTCCGAACTTTCGCAAGCGGCGGCATTTTTTAGCCTTAAATTTTTGGGCACATTCGGCGAAACGCACACAAGGCAATGAATTAGCAAAGTGTAATATTTTTGGCTAAGCCATTGGGCTAAATCCAGCAAATCGGCGGGTATAATGTAATCCTGGTATGCGTTGAAAATAAATTTTAGTTTGGCTGGCTCAACGGTGGTTTCGTTGGTGGTTTCCAGCACAAAGCCATTGACGTATTTGTTGCCAAAAGGCACTTCCAACTTCATACCAGGAACAACGGGCATATCTGGCGGAATTTTATAGGTAAAAAGTTGGCTGGCAACTTTTGCTTGTAAATCCACGCAGACAACGGCGTATTTATCGGGATTGTTTGGATTGTTTGGGTTATTCAATATCGTCCACTTCTTCTATTATATCTTTCATATCTTTCATATTTTTCACAGCTTTTGTGGTTCTCGCAGCTTTTGGGGTTCTCGTGGCTCTTGTGGCTTTTGTGGCTTTTATTTCTTTTAGGTCTTTTATATCTTTTATATCTTTAATTGTGTCCAGTTTATCAAAAAGGTCGTCGGTTTCGTCTTGATAGATAAACTCGTCGCCAGTAGCCTCAACAAAGCCCTCTTTGTATAAATCTTGTTCAGTTTTGATAATGTCAATGGTTGTGTCGTTGTCGTCGGTGTATATTTCGTCCGAATCATAAATTTCTTTTAGATTATCTTGCAAATCGTCGGCAACGATGGGCTTAAATTTACTTTTTGATGCTAATAACCGTTCGTAGCTTGCATCTATTGCATTTTGTTCCATATCTATTTTAATTTTGCCCTCGTCCATTTCTTTAACGGCGATAGAAACGGCGCGATCGCTAGGCACGGTGGCAAGCGGCTTAGAGCCGTCTATAAGTTGGCGCGCTCGTTTTGCAACCGCTAAAACTATTGTGTACCTGCTGGTAATTTGACTTTTCGCCAAATTTTCCCCATTTGACTCGTTCTCTAACTCATTCTCTAGCTCGTTTTCTAACTCGTTCATTCTGTCCATAAGCTGCGAGTAGGAGGGAATAAGCATAAAAATCACCTCTCTAAAGTAAATTTTTCAATACGAGATTGACTGCGGTGTGGTTTAAGATATTCCGCTTTAACGATGATGTCTATTTCGTTTACGGCGGTGGGCAAATCTTCGTTGATAATAAGGTAATCGTATTTATCGATAAGCTGAATCTCTTGCAATGCACGCTCCATGCGTTCCTGTATTTCCAGCGGGTCTTCCGTATTGCGGAACGCTAAGCGATGAGCAAGATCGTTAAGCGTGGGCGGAATAATAAAAAGCAGCACCGCTTCTGGAAACTTTTCTTTTACTTGTAATGCCCCGTTTACTTCTATTTCTAGCACTACAACTTCGCCCTGTTCTATTTTATCTTCCACATATTTGCGTGGAGTGCCGTAATATTGCCCAACATATACGGCGTGTTCTAATAATTCGTTATTATCGCGCATGGCAACAAATTCTTCTTCTGTGCAGAAAAAGTAATCAATTCCGTGCTGTTCGTTTTCGCGCGGTTTGCGGGTTGTTACAGATACCGAAAGTGCGTAATCTAAATCGTTTACTATTGTCCCTTTACCCGAGCCAGATGGCCCCGAGATAATAACTAACATACCTCTCATATAGCAGTACCGTGGTGGCGCGATGGAACTGGATATAATGCGGTGTCGTTTATTCGGCTTGCCAGCGTTTCTGGTTGCACGCTAGACAGCACAATATGCCCGCTATCGGTAACAATAACCGAGCGAGTTCTTCTGCCTTGTGTGGCATCTATAAGGCGGTTTTCTTCTTTAGCATCTTGTATCATGCGTTTTACTGGCGAAGAATCCTTGTTTACAATGGCAATTATCCTATTTAGGAATACAACGTTGCCAAATCCTACATTTACTGGTCTATTCAACATTTTGCACCTGCTCACGTATTTTTTCTATTTCAGTTTTTATGTCTATTACTAGCTTTGATATTACTATGCTGCCAGCCTTTGAGGCTATTGTGTTTACTTCACGGTTCATTTCTTGCACTAAAAAGTCTATTTTGCGGCCAACTAGTGTTTCGTCGCCGTTCAGCGTTTCGTATAGCTGATGTATGTGGCTTTCTAGGCGGACAATTTCTTCATCTATCAACATTCTATTGGCGTAGGCGGCTATTTCCGTTAAAACCCTATTTTCGTCCAATTTTGCCGATGAAATATGTTCCAGAGTGTTTTTTATTCGCATTCGTAACCGTTTTTCGTGTTCTATTGCAACTTCTGGCAATTTTGTTTTTAGCTGCTGAATATCCTCTATAATATATTCGCATTTTTCTAGGATATTGCGTTTTAGTGCATCGCCCTCGGTTGCTCGCATAACATTTAGGTTATCTATTGCGTTGGATAATGCCAGCTCCAAAATTTGCCAAATTTCGTCCCTAGTTGTTGTTGGGATAGTTTTGTCAACCGTAAAAATATCTTCTTTTGATGCTAACAAATCCAGGGTAATTACGTCCTGCAGCCGATACGCATCTATCAGCGTGTTAAACGCCCTAACATATGAGTTTGCAACGGTTGTATTAACATTTACCACGGTTGGCGAGTTGCCCACGCAGTTTATTGTTATAGCGGCATCTATTCTGCCCCGTGCGATATTTTTGGCTAACATTTTACGAATGGCATCTTCGTAAGCGTTCATAATGGACGGCATATGAACCACGGCATCAAAATAGCGGTGGTTTACAGCCTTAAGTTCAACAAGACAAATCCAATCGGCGCTAATTTCTTCAGCGCGCCCATAGCCAGACATACTTTTAATCATAACGTCTTCTTCTTCCTCCTCCATACCAAGAGCGTTTGCTACGTCGCCGTTCGGATACAGCAATGCAGATGCCAATAATTCCGATAAGTACGCCCGCAGCACCTAGCCAAAAAGGCATTGCATCGGCGGAAAAAACGGCACCAGTAAACAAAGCGATATAAAAATCCATATCAGAATCCAGCGAGCGTTCTTCGATGGTGGTGGCGGCACGAATTTCGCCGTCGAACAAAGTTTCGCCGTCTAGCGTAAAAATTATTCTGCCCAGTGGTGTATTTTCGGTTATTGGTGCCATTAAAGCGGTCAGCCCTAAAGTTTCCTCTGGCTCGTCAGAATCTAACAAGCGGATAAAGTAGGGGGGTTCGTAGGCATTTTGCATATTTTCGGCGGTTGCCAGCAGCTCGTCATAAAAAATTATTGTGCGTTCCAGGGCTGCCAACTGTTCTTGGTTAAGCAAAATAGTAAAATCTTCAGAGGCCAAAACTTCCAAAGTTGTTGGTCCGCCCAACATTGCGTTTGTAACAAAAATTGTTTCTATGTACTCGTTGGTTTGCAAGATGTCAAAATATTCAAAGGTAGAAAACCCGTATTCAAAAAGAATCCGAGCATCTTGCCAACGAGTGGGATCGGGTGCATTTAGCACGATAGCGATAAGTTGCACACTATCCCGTTCGGCAGATGCCGCCACATTATCAGAGGCTTGCGGCGTTGTACCAGAGCGAATCCCCGTTGCGTACTCATAGTGAAAGCTACCGCCCGACATAAGTTCGTTTGTGTCAACCCAATTATGCTCCACTAAAGTGCCGTGTTCCTCGGGGTTTCCTAGGTAGCCGTATAAGCCATGCCCAGTAAATTCTACCGTTTGGGCAATTTCCCTTAGCACTGGATTTTGCATAAACGCTTGGGCAATAAGCGCCAAATCGTAGGCTGTGGTGTAATGTTGTTCATGGTGCAAGCCGTTTGGGTTGACAAAATTTGTACCTCTTGCTCCTAGGTCGGCGGCTTTTTCGTTCATAAGGTCGCTAAAAATTTGGATAGCGTTTACTAGCGGCACGTTATTGTTGTTACGTTCGGCACGAATAGTATTAAGTGCCAAAACAACCCCAGAATCGTTGCCGTTGCGAATCATTAGTCCGCGCAGTAAGTTATGCACGGTAATACTTTCGCCCACTTGATGCCCCGACATAATAGCACCAGTTGGCACACTATGAATTTCTGTGCCAACGGTAATAACTTGTTGCAGTTCCAGATAATCTAGCACAACAAGTGCGGTAAGCATTTTGGTTAATCCTGCTGGGAACATTTGTTGATGTTCATTTTGGGCAAAAAGAATATTACCAGTATTTTGGTCAATTAAAATAGCGGCTTCGGCGGCAACTGGCACAAAAGCGTGTACAGCAACAGGAATCGGCGTAGCCAAAACAAGCAGAAAAGCAAAAGCAATAAAAATTTTTCGCATTTTACGTACCTCTCAATATTCAACAATTCATTCAAACAACTTCAAAACCGTGGGCGCTGCCCACACCCGCAAGGGGCGCCCGCCTGCCGGCGGGCAGGCTGCCCCTTGACCCCGCAAGGAGCGCGCCCCTTGACCCGCATTTTTTTCGTTTTTTTGAGTCGAACAAATACAATATGGGTTTGGGGCTTTACTAATAACCACTCTAAGTATAGCAAATAATTTTGGGGTTGTAAACATTTTTAATATATGATATTATAAATTAAAGTTTGGCGTTTTCGCCGACTTTTGGGGAGGGTAACAAAAAAAGATCTTGAAATTAGATCTTTTTTTGTACCCAAACGGTTTAATAGTGGAAAAATATTAAAAATTTTAGTCTGACTGCCGTCCGCCGTCCGCCTGACGGCGGTTAGGATTGGCGGGTGGGGCGGAACGGGAAAACGGGGCGGAATGGGAACGGGAAAATGGGCGGAACGGGAACGGGAAAACGGGGCGGAATGGGAACGGGAAAACGGGGCGGAACGAGAACGGGAAAACGGGGCGGAATGGGAACGGGAAAACGGGCGACCGAGGACGGT
>WRKK01000263.1 GCA_009782245.1 Defluviitaleaceae bacterium
CCGATTGTGAAGATGTTTTGTTTTATCTGCTAAAACGTTCTGTTTGTAGGGAAAAATTTTCTTAAGTTGGTGCTTATGGGATAATATCCGCCCCTACGGTAATGTTATCCCCCTACTTGTCGGCAGACGGGTCAATTATGAAACATTTGGATAGTCAAATTTAACAATTTCGCAAAAAAATTTTTTTGGAGGTTGACAACAATGTACAAAATTTTAACCAATAAAAGTTACTCGAACGGCAAAGAATTGCACAATATTGAGTATTTAGTAGAAAACGGGCAAATTGGGCAAATTGGGCAAATTGGGCAAACTGGGCAAACTGGGCAAAATATCAAAAAAGCACCCGCCGCCGACAGCACAACCGAAACGTTCGACCTAACCAATTATCACGTAATGCCAGGTATGATTGATTTACACGTCCACGGTGCAATGGGGCATGATGTTATGGACGCAACTTACGAGGCAATAGCGGCAATCTCTAGCCATAAGTTGAAAGAGGGTTGCACTGCGTTTTGCCCCACAACGCTAACCGCATCAACGGACGACACAATAAAAGCAATAAAAAACGTCCGTGCGGCGATGGATATTGGCGTTGACGGTGCAAAAATTATCGGTGCTTTTTTGGAGGGTCCGTTTATCAATACAAAATATAGGGGTGCACACGTTGAAAAATATGTACGAGAAATGGACTTGACCGCCGCAACAGAATTTATACAAGCTGGCGATGGCTGTGTGGCAAGCATTGCAGTCGCACCCGAGCAACCGCAAGCATTGTCGGCAATACGTGCTTTCAAAGAAATGGGCGTTCAGGTGCGGTTAGGTCATTCTGCCGCAACGTTGGAACAAGCCGAGCAAGCCGTGCAAGCAGGGGCAAACATGGCAATTCACACATTCAACGCAATGAGCCCGTTTCATCATCGTGAGCCTGGGCTGGTTGGCGCGGTTTTTTCCAACGAAAAATTAATAGGCGAATTGATTTGCGATTTAATTCACGTACATCATAGTGCCTGTAAAGCCTTGGTAAACGCCAAACACGGCGAGGGTATTGCTCTTGTTACTGATTGCATGGCGGCTGGCGGGCTTTCGGACGGCGAGTATAAATTAGGCGAACTTAACGTAAAAGTAGTGGACGGTGCCTCCCGTTTGGCGGACGGCTCGCTGGCGGGTAGCACAACAAATATGCTAACGTGCCTTAAACATATGCACAAAAATATCCACGTGCCACTAGCAGAAGCAAGCGAAATGGCAACCGCAACTCCCGCAAAAGCACTCGGCATTTTCAACAAAATCGGCTCGCTAGACGTGGGCAAATCGGCAGACATTATCGCATTTGACGACGATTTTAATATAGTTTTTGTTATGGTGGACGGTGTTGTTAAAATTAACAGACTACCTTGCTGATAACTGCAAAACCGTGGGGCTCTGCCCCACACCCCGCAAGGGCGCTGCCCCTTGACCCCGCAAGGAGCGCGCCCCTTGACCCGCTAAATTTCTTAATGGTTTTTAATAGCAAATTGATGATAATATCTTTGCGGTTGGTTATTTTACTTACAATTTTGTGAAAATATTCACCCCCTATGAAAATTCAAAGAATTATGTACAATTTTGGTTTAACATTCTTAAAAATTTTAGCGGGTCAAGGGGCGTGCTCCTTGCGGGGTGTGGGGCAGCGCCCCACGGTTTTAATCTTTTCGCCCCAAAAATCCAAACAAATTAATTTTTTGTTAAAAAAAATTACAAAAATTTGACAAAAGTTTTTTTGTGTTATATAATAAATTGAGTAACCGTAAAACCGAACCGAAAGGAAGTGTAAATATGACGTTGTTTAATGAACTTAACGCACAAAGTAGCATCTTGCGCACCGCATTAACTGGTGTTGCTAAACGCCATTCCGTTATATCCAACAATATTACTAATGCCGATGTACCTGGCTTTGTCGCTGGGCGGGTAGAATTTGAATCTGCACTTGCCGATGCAACCGCAAATTATCCTCGTAACCGCAATGTGGACGTTTCGGGCGTTGTCCCTACTGTCCATTTCCAAAACCCTAACTTTCGCCACCGCATAGACGGCAATAACGTTGACATAGAAACCGAAATGGTCAACTTGTACCAAAATTCCATGCGTTTTGACACAATAGTAAGCAGCATAACCGCAAACTCGCAACGAATGAGAACAATTTTACAGCAATAATCAGCAACTTCTTAACATCACAAACATCGCCAACATCATAAATAAAAAATTAAATAAAAAATTAGAAAGGGGCAAAAATTATGGCGTTTTTTGATGCAATGAATATTAGTGCCACAGGTCTAACCGCACAACGGTTGCGTATGGACGTTATTTCCGAAAATATAGCAAACGTAAACACAACACGCACCCTCGAGGGCGGCCCGTTTAGGCGCAAAACCGTAATTTTCCAAGAAATACAAGAAACTCCCTTTAGTGCATTGCTTGCCGATACAGTAGACCCAACAGCAGGAGCACACCGCCGCAGACCGCTTGGTATGGGCGTTAGAGTTTCGCAAATAGTGCAAGACCCCAGCGATGGGCCGCTAGTTTACGACCCCGCCCACCCAGATGCAAACGCCGAGGGGTACGTCGCAATGCCAAATATCAACATCGTAGAAGAAATGGTAAACATGATTTCCGCCAGCCGTTCATACGAGGCGAACATTACCGCAATTAACACTTCGCGGGCATTAATGCAACGAACACTAGAAATTGGACAATAAACAAAAATAAGTCAAAAATAAAAATGGAGGGAAATAAATGGACTTAACAATACCCAGTTTTACGCCGACCATAATAGGCGGCACTTCGCAGGTTGCCACGCAATTTAGCGACCAACTAACCAACGCCGTTAATATCGCCGAAGAGGGGCGTTCCGCCTTTGATTCGTTTCTGCAAGCCGCAATGGAAGTTGTCGGCGAAACTAATTTACGCCAAATTGAATCGGATATTGCACAGGTAAACTTTGCAACTGGCGCAACAAACGATATGCTGGACGTTATTTTAGCCCAAGAACGGGCAACATCTTCACTCAACTTTACCGTGCAAGTTACCAACAGAATAATAGAGGCATACCGCGAAATAATGCGTATGCAAGTTTAATATTTGGAGGATTTACAATGCAAAACAGACAAAACAAACAAAATAAAATCGCTAAAAAATCCGCAAAAGGCTATATAATTACCGCTCTTGCAACTGGACTGGCTTTTTCGCTGGTGTTTAACGTGATTCTGCTTAACAATTTACCCCAAAACACGCCGACCGATTTAGCGGAAATATCCGCGCCGCAAGTGGAAATTGCCGAAAATACCGAAAATACAGAAAACATCACTACTAACGACTTTGTTTGGATACCAGGCTCGCAAAACATCACTACTGACGACTTTGTTTGGATACCAGGCTCGCGGGAAAATAACTTGCCAGCCGCCAGTTTCGGCTTTATGCCGCTATTGCCCGAAGTTGACGAAATACCCTTTGCTACATCACTTACGATACCTTTTGGCACAATAATACCAAGCGAACCTATTTTCCCAGGTGCAACAGGAACTTTCGCCCAAATTAACCCAGATTTATGGGTTTTTACCCCAACAAACACTCCAACGCTAACCGAAACCACATTACACGCTGGCACAGTACCAAGGGGCATATTTACCGAAATTGAGCCGAATGTATGGACTTTTTCAGTAGAAAATCCTGCACTTGTACCCAACTATATTTTTAGCGGTAGCGGCAGAATGACGGCAACACAACTACCTCCAGGCGTTATATTATCCGAAACCACACTACACGCCGCCGCAAGAGATGTGTTAAACGCATTTGAACCAGAAATACAGCCAAACGCCGCATTTGTACCCAATTATGTTTTCGGCGGTTCAAGCGACGACTAAACATTGGAATATCGATATAAATATCGACAAAACGAGGTGCTAAAATGGATTTTTCGTATATGGGAGTTGCAACTTTGGAACGGCATAGGGTTTTAAGCAGAGCAATTTATGGCGATTTGCTTATAAACTACACAAACGCCTACATTAGCAAGGAAGACTGCAATTTAGTATACACGGGCGAACGCTACAACGATTGGAATTATTTAAGTTTGGTTGACATTGAAAACGTAGGCATCGATATGGACACATTTGTAGCAGATGTATTTGACCATTTATATTCCGTTGTTCCCGATATTCTCATATTCCACGAAAACCCCTACTTAATAAGCAATAGCACCGTAAAAATTGCAGGCAACCCCGACCTAATTGTTGAAATTTGGTCAAAAGGCAACAAAAAGGACGAACGAGCATTCAAAGAATATTTATACACCACCGCCGCCAAAACCGAAGTGTGGTATTTAACGCAAAATTCCAACACAGTTAAACGGTTTAAGGGCAAAACAAAACTAAAATCGCTAAACCTAAAAAACAAGCTGACAACAGAAAACGGCTTGTGCGTAGATTTACGCAATGTGGCGTTATGAAACAGTAAAATCAACAAACCAACAAACCAAACAACAAATACAAAATAACATACGAGGTGATTAATTATTATGCAGGAACGAATTTCAGGCTTTTTCCAAGCTGGCAAAGATAGATGGACTGCATTAGAAAAACAGCAAAAAACCCTGTTTATTGCTGTTGTGGCAATTATTTTGGTTGCATTAGCAATAACCGTCTTTTTAACGACCCGTACTGTTTACAGCGTAGCAATGAATAATTTAACCGAAATTGAAACAATGCAGCTTTCAACGCTATTAGAAGAAAATGGTATTAGACACCGTATTCAGCAAGGCGGAACTGTGCTAGAAGTAGAACAACCTCGCCTAAACGATGCCCGTGTACTTATCGCAACGCAAGGGCTTATGGTTGACAGGGAGTTTACATACCAAGATGCACTAGATTTTAGCGGAATAGGTGCAACGGAAACCATAACCCGTGCCAACTTAATGCGGGCCCGCCAAGCCGACCTTGAACGGGCTATTGCCAGCCTAAACAGCGTACTGTGGGCACAGGTGGAGTTAATTTTGCCCGATCCTAACCGATTTTTCCTGCAAAGTACCGAACCAGCCTCTGCTGGCGTTATTGTAGGCACAACGCGCCGCCTTACCTCAACCGAGGGCGAGGGCATTGCCCGTTTTGTGCAAGCCAGCGTGCTTGGGCTTGCTTTGGAAAATATAACGGTAATGGACACCGATTTTAACATGATTTTCATTTATACCGACCTAACCGACCCCGAAGATGCTATGCTTTCGCAGTTGCTAGATATTATGGTGCGTGAACGGATTCAAATTGCCGAGCAGGTTCGCAACTTGTTTAGGCCGATGTATTCTTCCGTGGAAGTTGTGCCAAATTTAGTGTACAGCCAAACCCGCACTACCGCCGAAAGTGTAACATTTAACTTGCCCGACGGCATGGAAGACGGCGGCATTGTGCTAACAGAAAGCACCCTAAACGCTAGTGCAAGAGGTACACAAACCGCATTCGAGCCAGGCACACAGCCAAACGCCGCTTTTGTGCCAAACTATCTATTCGGCGGTGCTGGCGATATGAACGCCTCGCAACAAACTGCCGAACGGGTTTTTGCCGTAAACGAACTGCGCGAAATAGTACAAGAAGTGCCTAGCACATTCTTGCGTAACGAGTCATCGCTTGGTATTACGCTTGTCCGCCACGTGGATCATCGCCAAGTAGACCTAGGCTTAAACGATTCCGAATGGAACGATTTCCAAAACAACACACATCACCAGCTACTATTTGCCGAGGGCGACCCGCAATTAATGAGTTATGTGCAAACTGCACAAGCCGCAACAGGTGTACAACACGTAGCAATTACCGTATGGGAAGTGCCAAACTTTATAGATGCTCCGCCGCCAGCACCGTTGCCAATCGGCTCGATTGTAATGTTTGCCATTTTGGCTATTTTAATCGGCTTGCTGGCTTTGGGCATGATTAACCGCAACCGCCAAGAAATGGCAGCTGAAGAAGAACTAGAACCAGAATTATCTGTTGAGGGCTTGCTGGCAAGCACACAAATGGAGGAAGAAATGGCAGCTGAAGAAGTGGAATCCATTATGCCAATAGGTTACGAAGAAAGCAGCGAGGCAAAACAAAAACTAGACGCATTCATCGACGATAAGCCCGAGGCGGCGGCAAACCTGCTACGCCACTGGCTAAATGAGGCGGAAGTTTAATGTTGAATTGGCACAATAATTTTGACAAATTTTAGACAAACTTTATTAACCGCAAGGGCGGAATTTGGCAAAAAATCCGCCCCTGCGAAACTCGCAAAAATAGAAAAACACATAAAATTTAGCATAATAACCCAACTTAACAAAACTAGCTTTAACCCCAAAAAAATTAAAATTTTACGGGGTCAAGGGGCGAAGTCCCTTGCGGGTCCAGGGCAGCGCCTTGGCGGGTGTGGGCAGCGCCCACGGTTTTGAAGTTGAATACAGCAAGGGGGAAAAATAATGGCAACGGCTTTAACCAGCGAAGAACAAGTAGAAGCCCCAGAAGTGGTGGAACAGCCCACTCCCAGTTTGGCGGCAGAACTTAGCGGACGGGAAAAAGCGGCAATTTTGCTGATTGCTTTAGGCCCAGAGAAATCCGCTAAAATATTTAAGCACCTAAAAGAGGAGGAAATTGAAGCACTAACGCTAGAAATAGCAAACACCTCCACAGTAAGACCCGAACTTAAAGACGAAGTTATAGAGGAATTTTATAACATATGTCTGGCACAAAAATATATTACAGAGGGCGGAATTGCCTATGCGCGCAGCGTTTTAGAACGCGCGTTGGGCGAATCGCGCGCATTTGAAGTTATCAGCAAACTAACCGTTTCGTTGCAGGTGCGCCCGTTTGACTTTATCCGCAAAACTGATGCCAGCCAGATTATTAACTTTATTCAAAACGAGCACCCGCAAACAATAGCGTTAATCCTATCTTATTTGCGACCCCAACAAGCTGGCGAAGTGCTTTCCTCGCTTGCCCAAGAAAAGCAAGCCGACGTTGCCCGTCGTATCGCTATAATGGATCGCACTTCCCCTGATGTTATCAAGGAGGTTGAAAGAGCCTTGGAGAAGAAACTTTCGTTGCTAATGAACGAAGATTACACCCGTGTTGGCGGCGTGGATTCCGTTGTTGAAATTCTTAACGCCGTTGACCGTACAACCGAACGCCATATCATGGAAACACTCGATGTTGACGATGTTGAACTTTCTGAAGAAATTCGCCGCAAAATGTTCGTATTTGAAGACATTCTGTCGCTTAGCAACCGTGATGTTCAGCTTGTTTTACGGGAAGTGGAATCCAAAGAACTTAGTATTGCCCTTAAAGGCTGCTCGGAAGACCTGCAAAATCACATTTTTGCTAATATGTCCAAGCGGCTGGCGGCAATGACCAAAGAAGAAATGGACTACATGGGACCATTGCGCCGCTCCGACGTTGAAGAATCACAACAAAAAATTGTTAATGTAGTTCGCAGATTCCAAGATTCTGGCGAAATTATCGTTGCAAGAGGCGGAGGAGATGACATAGTTGTCTAGTATCTTAAAGGCGGGAAACATTTTTATAGACCAAAATAACGTGGTGCAAATTAAATCCGATTTTAAGCCGCTGGTTTTGGTGGAAGAACCGCCCATAACAACCGACATTTATGACGAAAAGTTCCCCGAAGAACCCGAAAAAACACCCGAACAAATTATCGCCGAAATGTTAGAAGATGCCTACAAAGAATCCGAAAAAATTCTGCAAGAGGCGAACGAACAAGCACAAAGCATTTTGGAAAACGCTCGCACCGAGGCGGAAGATATGCAGGCGACAATATTAGCCGAAGCACAAGCCGCCGCCGCCGAACTAAAACAAGAACACAGCGAGCAGGGCTATCAGGAGGGCATGGCACAAGCAACCGCCGAGGGCGACGAAATAAAAGCTGCCGCCCAAGCCACTCTAAACGATGCACTAGCCGAGCAAGCCGCAATGCGCGCCGCCGTTGAACCCGATGCTGTCAACTTAATTGTTAATATTTTGGATAAGCTGCTGGGCGATGCTATTATTGTCAACCCCGACATTATCGTTGCACTAATACGTAGCGGCTTTGCTGGCACTACTATCTCGGGGCACATTACTATTAGGGTCTCGGAAGACGATTACCCTGCGGCGATGACTAACCGTGAAATAATCGCCGCAATGGCGGGCGGCACAGCAGAAATTGAAATTGTAAAAGATTCGTTGCTCGCACCCGCCGATTGCATAATAGACACGCCGTTTGGCGGCATTGATGCAAGCCTTACACCACAATTTACCGAACTGCGTGAAAGTTTAATTTATCTACTGGAGAACCGCTAATGACTATTGATTTAACCAGATACGCCGCCGTTTTGAACAAAACCTACATAAAACGGCTAGGCAAAGTTTCGCAAGTTGTGGGGCTTACTATCGAATCCATTGGCCCCGATGTTAATATTGGGCAAACCTGCAAAATAAAATCGGGGCGCGGCGGCGAAGAACTGCT
>WRKK01000264.1 GCA_009782245.1 Defluviitaleaceae bacterium
TCACGAAACAGGACACAAATTTTGAGCAAGCTGTAAACGCAACTCGGCTTTTTGCCGATGTTTTAGGGAAGAATATCAACCTTGAAAAATATTTTGCCGAAAATCACGCAAACTACGGAATAACTACCGACCGCCATAGAATGTTGATAATTCCGCAATTATTTGGGTTAATCACAAAAACGCCGTTCTATCAATGTTGGTTTATTATGCACAATATTAAGAGAAATTTGTATTCTATAAATTTGATTTGCAATCTCTCCAATTTTCATGTTATAATCAAAAAAACGCAAATGAAGAGGTGATTGCTTGAAAATCAGCTACAAAAAGTTGTGGAAACTGCTTATTGACAAGGATATGAAGAAAAAAGATTTAATTGCAGTTGCCAATGTTAGTGCTACTTCGATAGCAAAATTAACCAAAGGCAAAAACATACAAACAGACATATTGGTAAAAATTTGTGTTGCGTTGCAATGTGATATATCCGATATTATGGAATTAGAAAAAAGGGGCTAAAATGGCGAGTTTTGAGTTAAGAAACAGGGCAAACTGGCAAACAATCAGCGGATTTCAGGCACTGGAAACCGAAAGCAAATTCAAAAATGCGTTGCAGATGGCACTCGATGCCGTTTATCCGAACCAATTCACGATAGAAAAGCCAACGGAATTTGCGGATATTTATTCAAAATACGAGTTGCCAGAGGAAACATTATCACAAATTTACAACATTGACGTAACGGAAACTAAATCAGACGGAAATCCTAAATATTCGTGGGGAATTTCCATGGATTTTGTGATACGCAACAACATCAACAAAAAGGCACTTTTCGGCGAAATCAAGCGGCATCCGCCTGCCGGCGGGCAGGAGATGGTTGGGTAGAGGATACAAATATGGCGGCAGGTCGTGGAAATGCTCACGAACGTTGTTGCAAATATTTTGCACCTGGATTATTGGAAGTTATCCGCAAAGCAAGCGGCATTTCCGAGGAAATTTTGCCGTTTTGGGTGGTTTTCGTGGGCGATATAACGCGCGACCCACGCCGCAACCGTGAAATTGCCTTTTGGTTTCAAGAATACACCCAAAATTTTTATATGTGGCGTGATGTTGAAAATATCGGCGATTTGCTAGATTTCTTTGAAAATAATTTGTTGCCGCATTTGCTATAGTTTCCTATAATGAATCCTCAAATAATGTGGATTGCAGACCGTTTTGGTTAATTTCTCGACTATTTATCTCAATTTTAGAGTTGGGAATTTCAAGTCCCCAGTTATCCCAACCGTTGTAATTTTTTCGTGCAAACAACTCAATTTTATTTTGCGTGGGAAACATTTTTGTTATGCCGTCAATTACTTCGGCTGGCTTTTCGCTGTGCTTGCCTCGTGGCACGTGAATAAGCTGGCGGATATTTCTTGCACCGCGCGGCGATGGAATGCGTCCTTTTTTGAACACCAAGCACAGCTCCGTTTGCGAAAGCGTGTATCTGCCAGGATTATGCACCATTTTATCCCAAACGAAAGCTATTGTTTTGTAGGCAAAACCCCACGCTTGCCCCAATTCTATTGCATACGCCATTTGCGGACCTGTTGTCCACATAAAAAGCAAGCTATCGGCGGCGGCGATTGCTTTAACATCAAGTGCTTTTAATTCGGGCAATTTTAACGTGGGATATTTGAATGTTGCCGAACTTATGAAAATATTTTTCTCAAAGCCGATATTTTCCGTTTTTATGCTAGATTTATCAAACTGCATTTTTCCGTTGTAATCCCACGGCGGATCGGCGTAGATTATATCGTAGGTTGCGGTCGGCAAAGCAGGGTATATTTCTTCCAGCGGATTTAGCTTGGTGCGGCGTTTTACCTCGGGGTTGTAGATTGAATAGCCTGAAATTGCTTTTGTTTCCATGTTTTTCCCTCACTTTATTGATATTTGTCAACGGAACGTATTATATCATAAAAATTGATAAATTGCAATGAAAAAATCTTTGTTCGCCATTTTTTGTGCAAATTTTGCAATCTAACGAGTTGCAAACATTGGCAATCCAACTTGAAACCGAACTAGAAACCACGAAAGCCGAAATCAACAGCAAACAAACAGCGTTCGAATACAAGCACAAATTTTGCCGCACCACAATCAACAAAATTGACGATTGCTTAGCAAAATTTTACCAGTTGACAACCAACGAAACAGAATATATCAAAAATTTTGCACAAAAATATCGGAATAGCCTGGGATAATTTTAGTTATTTTATTTCAGGGTTTTTTCACAATTTATGAGCAAATAAATTTTGCCCATTTGAACAATCACAAAACATAAAACATTCATTGCAAAACCAGCAAATCTGCCCACAATTTTAGGCTTTTCCTTGTCCAACATCAACCCAAAAAATTTTTCCAAAAAACCCCTTGCAACATTCCCAAAACCACAGTATAATAAATAAAAAGCCCAACGGCTTAAGGGAAGGGTTGCAAAAATGAAACTATATTCGGCAAACGAAATTCGCAACGTGGCTGTGCTTGGACACAGCGGTTGCGGAAAAACTACTCTTATCGAGGCGGCGCTGTCTGTCGCTGGCGTTACTAGCAGAATGGGGCGAGTAGAGGACGGAAACACCGTTAGCGATTATGACCAAGAAGAAATCCGCCGTGGCGTTTCCATTAACATGACGGTTGCTCCCATCGAGTGGCGCGACCGCAAAATCAACTTTTTAGATACGCCTGGCTATTTTGACTTCGCTGGTGATGTTAAACAGGCGCTCGCCGCCGCTGATGCGGTGCTTATTATGATTTCCGCAAAGGCTGGCGTTGAAGTTGGTGCAGAGCTTGCTTGGGAATACGCCCACGAAATGGATTTACCCTGCTTTCTCTTCGTAAACGGCATGGACGACGAACACGCCAATTTTGATAAAGTTTTGGAAGAAATGCAAAGCCTGTTCGGCTCTGGAATTGTCCCACTTATGACTCCGTTTTATGACGGCGGAAAATGCGTGGGATATGTCGACACCCTCGTAAAAAGCGGCTTTAGCTATGATGCTCAACCGCGCGATATTCCAGCCGCCGCTCTCGAAGAGGCAGACAACGCTTTCAACAACCTTGTCGAGGCGGTCGCCGAAACCGACGAGGAACTTATGGAACAATTCTTCAGCAACGAAACGCTCACAGTCGAGGAAGTCCGCCGTGGCGTTAGCATCGGCATTAAAAGCAAAATTTTAACGCCTGTGCTTTGCGGAACGGCTCTCAACAAAAAAGAGGGAATTAAGCCACTTTTGGATATGCTCGACCGCTATCTGCCGTCCGCCGCCGAAATGCGCGAAACCATCGAAGCCGAAAAAAACGGCGAAACCATCGAACTAAAATGTACCGAAAATTCCGACCTTGCGGCGTTCGTTTTCAAAACTATCGCCGACCCATATGTCGGACGGCTTAGCCTGTTTCGGGTATTTTCTGGCGTTATGAAAAAGGATACGCCGCTCTACAACGCCAACAAGGAAATCCCAGAAAAAATTGGGCAACTGTACGTCATGCGTGGCAAAGAGCAAATCGAGGTTAGCGAGCTACGTGCTGGCGACATCGGTGCAATCGCCAAATTGGCTGGCACAGCCACACAAGATACGCTCTGCCACAAGGATAAACCGCTCACATTAAAGGGAATTGACTTCCCAGAAGCGTTGCTAACGCTGGCGATTATCCCAAAAGGCAAGGGCGACGAAGACAAAATTTCTGGTGCATTTTCAAAATTGTTGGAAGAGGACAAAACCATCAAGTTTGAAATTAACAAAGAAACCAAGCAAGCCGTGGTTTCTGGCGTGGGCGATAATCAGCTGGACGTGCTAATTAACCGCCTAAAGCACCGCTACAAAATCGATGTTGAACTAGTTTCGCCAATAGTTCCTTATCGGGAAACGATAAAATCCAAGGTAAAAGTGCAAGGCAAGCACAAAAAGCAATCTGGCGGACGTGGACAATTTGGCGATGTTCATATGGAATTTGAACCGTCCGGCGACCTAAACACCGCCTACATTTTCGAGGAAAAAATCTTCGGCGGCTCTGTGCCGAAAGCGTACTTTCCTGCGGTGGAAAAAGGCTTGCAAGATTGCGTTTTGGCTGGTCCACTTGCCGCATATCCAGTTGTGGGGCTAAAAGCCACGCTGGTGGACGGCTCTTATCACGATGTAGACTCTTCCGAATTAGCATTCAAGTTGGCAACCGCAATCGCATTCAAAGATGGCTTTATGAAAGCACGTCCAACAATCCTAGAGCCAATCGCCAAAATAGCGGTAACTGTCCCAGACGACTACACAGGCGACATCATGGGCGATATGAGCAAACGCCGTGGTCGCATTATGGGAACAGAAAAAAAAGGGACAAAACAGGTAATCTCCGCCGAGGCTCCGCTCGCCGAAATGCTCCGCTACGCCACAGATTTGCGTTCAATGACACAGGGCCGCGGCAAATTCTCCATGGTTTTTGACCGCTATGAAGAAGCACCTGGAGATGTCCAAACTAAAGTAATAGAAGCAAGAAAGCGCGAATTAGAAGCATTGCGCGAGAAAGAATAACATCAAAACGTTTTTACGTTTTGAGAAAGGCGGTAAACATGGAAAAACGGTATATACAGCTGTATTCCTTGAAAGACGAAACCGCAAAGGATTTTGTGGGTTCGTTGAAGAAAGTTGCTGAAATTGGCTATACTGGCGTGGAGTTTGCAAGCGGCAATTATGGCGGACTTGCGGCTGGCGAGTTGAAAACGATTTTGGCGGATTTGGGATTAGAGCCGTTGAGTTCGCATATTATGTCCGAGCACGTTGAGGGGCATTTGGAATATGCGAAAGAACTGGGCTTGCGATATATTATCGATCCCATGAACAGCGTGAAAGATTACGATGCAGCTTTGGCGTTTGCCGAAACGCTGAATAAGGTTGGAGCAATTTCCAAGGCGGCAGGGCTGTCGTTTGGCTATCATAATCATAGACACGAATTTTTGCCCAGCCCAGACGGCACGCTAATGGACACGTTGATAAAAAATACGAATCCTGAAAATGTGTGCTTTGAACTGGACGTTGGTTGGGCAACTTGCGGCAGTTGCGATGTTCCTGCGTTTTTGGCGAAATATGCTGGGCGGTTTAAGATGATTCACGTCAAAGAATGTGCCGTTGTTGCTGGCCCAGAGGAATTGCCAGATTTTGCGAAGTTCCCACGAGATGCGGACGGCAATTTGCAAATTCCGCCAGATGTCCTCAAAAAATTTGAGGAGCAAAATCGGTGGAATGTTCCTGCTGGCACAGGAATCATCGATTGGCAAAAAGTAAGAGATGCCGCTGTTGCACAAGGCACAGAGGCTTTCATAATAGAACGCGAATTTGATTACGCAGGCGATATTTTCAAATGCGTGGCGGAAGATTGTGCGTTTCTAAAAACACTCTAAATGAGTAGAAAAAAGGAGAATTTTTTATGGCTGTAAAAGTTGGATTTATTGGATGCGGCGGAATTGCTAATCAAAAGCATTTTCCAGGCATGGCACAAGAAGACGGCGTTGAAATGGTCGCATTTTGCGATATAGTTAAGGAGCGCGCCGAAAAGGGAGCAAAAGAGTTTGGAACTCCTGATGCGAAAGTTTACACGAACTACAAGGAACTGCTGGCGGACGAAACGATTGATGCGGTTCACGTATTAACGCCAAACGTGGCTCACAGCGAGATTACCGTTGCGGCTTTGGAAGCTGGAAAGCACGTATTGTGCGAAAAGCCAATGGCAGCAACCACCGCAGATGCCCAAAAAATGTTAGATGCACGTGATAAATCGGGCAAAATGCTAACAATCGGCTATCAATATCGGCACTTGCACGAGAACGCTATCGCTAAAAAAGTTATCAACGATGGTTGGCTGGGCGATATTTATTATGCAGAGGCCTCTTATATTAGGCGGCGCGGCGTACCAACTTGGGGCGTTTTCATGGATAAAGAAAAGCAAGGCGGCGGCCCGTTAATCGACATTGGCACTCACGCTTTGGATTTAACGCTGTTCCTTATGAACAACTATGAAGTTGACCACGTTGTGGGCACTTCGTTTGAGCGGTTGGGCAAGCTGTTAGAGCCAGAGCAACAAGGACAAATCGGCTGGTCTGGCGGCGAGCCTGATTCTTGGAACAATAAAACATATGAAGTTGAAGATTTTGCAGTTGGATACATTAAAATGAAAAACGGTGCGGTTATTCATTTGAAAGCATCGTGGGCATTAAACATGGAAACCAAGCCAGGAATGGTAGTTTTGTGCGGCACAAAAGGCGGCTTAGATACCTATGACGACCGTGTGCGGTTAAATCACGTTGTAGCAGGACAGCAAGCAGTAACAATGGTAGGCGGCAAAGTACAGCCATTTATCCCAGGATTTTCGGGCGGCTCTGCACCACCATCCAAGGAAGCACAAATTTGGGTTAAGGCACTCAAAGGCGAAGGCGATTTGTTCGTAACTGCCGACCAAGCATTTGTTGTTACTAAGGTTTTGGATTCTATTTATGAGTCTTCTCGGACGGGTAAGGCTGTGCATTTTTAGGATAGGTTTTTAAGATAGATAGGCAAAATATGGGCGGAGGTTTTTCCGAACTCCGCCTGGTTTTTGTGCGAATGAAAATTTTTGCGAAATATTTTCAAAATCGTGTTGATGACTGTGAAATAGTGCAAGCGACACGCACGGCAACACAAAAATTTTATAAATTAGCCAAATTTCGCCACGCTTGCAGGGCGGCTATTTTTATTTTACAAGGAATTATTACCAACCAAAAAAATTTTCCCACCATATTGACAAACCCCAACAACAATTATAAAATAATAATCACTACATTTTGTCAAAAATAAAAAACGAGGGTCAAACTTATGAAAACCAAAATAATTTTGAAAATGGCGTTTACTTTGCTACTATTGCTGGGATTGCTGGGATTAGCGGCTTGTACTGGAGACGACGAACCCACAAACGAGATTTTGCAAACGGAGGATTTAACCATGGAAACTACTGAAAACGTTGGAATTACTGATAATTCCGAAGACAACGGCGAAGAATTGCCGCAAGAGCCCACAACAACCGCCGAAGAACCCACCAACAACCAAGCGGCGGAGCAACCGATAATAGTCAACATTACCAACTTGGAAGAGGAATTGCTGGCACGGCAACAAATTTGGGAAAGTTTAGCCGCCACCGAGCGTGAAAACGCCGACAGAATCGCCGAAATGGAAAATCGGTCAATCCCATTTGGCGAGGTAAATATGCGGTTTGAATACTTCGTTATCGGCGAAGAGCCAGCGGACGGATTTCCGCTGTACATTGCAATGCACGGCGGCGGCGGTGCGCCCGCAGCGGTCAACGACCAACAATGGCAGCATATGCAAATTTACTATCGCAACAGCGTAAACGTTGGCATATACGTGGCTGTTCGCGGCGTTCGCGACACTTGGGACACGCATTTTAACCCAGAATCGTTTCCGATGTACGACAGGCTCATCGAAAACATGGTTTTGTTGCGGAACGTGAACCCCAACAGGGTGTATCTTATGGGCTTTTCGGCTGGCGGCGATGGCGTTTACGGCATAACGCCCAGAATGGCGGACAGATTTGCGGCGGTTAGTATGTCGGCTGGGCATCACAACTGGATAAATCCAATAAATTTCAAGCACACGCCAATCATTTTGCAATGCGGCGACAGCGACACCGCTTTTAGCAGACACACCGCAACCGTAGATTTCGCCGAACAGTTGCGAGATTTGGGCTATACGTTCCAGCTAAACATTCACGTAAATCAGGGGCATAACTTTTTGGACACAACAATGATTCCGCAGCAAGTTTGGGAAGACCCATTTGCATGGCGAGACGGCGAATCGTCCGAGATTGTATTTGTGCAAGCCAACCCAGTTTATTTTATGGATCAGTTTACTAGAACGCCGCTCCCAACAGCGCTTGCGTGGCACACGGGAACTAGGGCGGATATGCGAGCGGTGGAATCGTTTTATTGGTTGCGGCTGCCGCACGGCGAAAGCGATGCCACTATTTGGGCATCTTACGATACTGCGGCAAACACAATCACAATAACCACCGAGGGCGATTTACACGCTCCGCTGGAAATTTTGCTGAACCGCCAAATGGTGGACTTCGACCAGCCAGTAATTTTGGTTGTCAATGGCGAAACCTCGGAGCATACGGTGGAATCTAGTATGGAAGTTTTGCGGGAAACCACCGCCGAGCGGCTGGATTTTAATTTTCAGTTTACGGCAATCATTGAGGTTGAGATTTAGGCGGAGTTAAGTTGAAAAGATATTTTGTAAAGTTGATTGATTTTGCTACTCTTATTGACAGGTGGTTTGAAAAATGGCGGAAATTTTAGTGTTTTTTGATTGCTGTAGCTTTATGTCAAAAATATTTTTTCAATACTCTTGACAACGTTAGTCTCTTTGTTGTATAATTGTTTGTAGTAAGAGGATTGTCAAAAATTTATTTAAGGAGTTGACAATAATGTTCACACACGCTATAATTAGCAGAGCAGAGCAGAGCAGAGCAGAGCAGAGCAGAGCAGAGCAGAGCAGAGCAGAGCAGAGCAGAGCAGAGCAGAGCAGAGCAGAGCAG
>WRKK01000265.1 GCA_009782245.1 Defluviitaleaceae bacterium
GATAATATCCGCCCCTACAACACGCACCCGTAGGGGCGGATATTATCCGCCCGCCATTTTCTGGCATTTGTTCAAATTATCCCATAAAATCTAAGAAAGGAACAAACCAATGCAAAACAACGAAAACGTAAGCGAAATTGTAGCAAAAATTTTCAACTGCACCACCACAGAAATAACGGCAATAAATCCCATAAAAAAGGGAATGACGAACCACTCGTACACTTTTGTCCACCAAAACAAAAAATATATCTTGCGAATGCCTGGCGAAGGCACAAACAAGCTAATCGACCGCCAAAAAGAGTACGATGTCTACCAAAAAATTATTCCGCTGGATATAGCGGACGAAATTATCCACATTGACCCAATTTTGGGCTATAAAATAACGCTGTTTTGGGAAAACGCCAGAGTTTGCGATGTGCAAAATCCGCAAGATGTCGCCGCATCTATGGCAACGCTGCGAAATTTTCACAACGCAAATTTGACCGTAAAACACAAATTTTGTCCATTTGAAAAGATTGAATTTTACGAAAGTTTGTGGAAAACAAATTCGGAATATGCCGATTATTCCGCTACAAAAAAGGCGGTGCTTTCGCTAAAAAGCCGCTTGCAGCAATATCCCAAGCAAATGGGGCTGGCGCATATCGATGCCGTGCCAGATAATTTTATTTTCATAAACGGCGGCGAGATTCGGCTAATTGACTGGGAATACTCCGCCATGCAAGACCAACACATTGATATTGCTATGTTTGCGGTGTATGCGATGTACGAAAGGGCGAAAATAGAGCAACTTATCGATGCCTATTTTTGCGGCGGCTGTCCGCCAGCCACGCGCGGCAAAATTTACGCCTACATAGCAATCTGCGGGCTTTTGTGGAGCAACTGGTGCGAGTACAAAAAGCAGCTAGGCGTGGAGTTCGGCAAGTATGCGTTGGCACAATATCAGTTTGCCAAGGATTATTACGCAATTTTTGAGGAGGAAATTTAATGAAAGTTGATAAAATTTCAATGATAGTGCCGCTGATTTTGATGCTCACGCTTGGCACAATTTTTATCGTTATCCCAGAGCAATCGGAGCTGTTGCTTGGCACAATACGGGCATTTTTGGGAGATAGCATTGGGATATATTACATTATTTTGGGCGTGTTTATTTTGGGCGTAACGCTGTATATGGCGTTTTCACGGTACGGCAAAATTAGGCTAGGCAGCACGGAGGACGGCAAGCCAGCGTATAGCAATTTTGCGTGGGGTGCGATGATTTTCACGTCCACGATGGCGGCGGATATAATATTTTTTTCGTTGTCGGAATGGGCGATGTACGCCACCGAGCCACGGCTGGCGGATTTGGGCGATACGCATTTATGGGCGGCGACTTTTCCGCTGTTTCACTGGGGGCCGATTGCTTGGAGTTTTTACATAGTTTTGGCGGTTTCGCTGGGTTTCATGCTGCACGTGAGAGGTCGCACGAAAAAGAAATTTTCGGAAGCGTGTCGCCCAATAATTGGGGCGAGAACGGACGGCATTTTGGGGAAAATAATTGACTTGTTCGCCATTTTCGCCCTTTTGGCAGGAACGGCGACGACGTTTTCGCTGGCGACTCCGCTGATAGCGGCGGCTGTGGCTCGCATTACCAACATTGAGGCGACCGTTGTGATAACGATTGTGATATTGCTGGTGGTTGCGTTGGTGTGTGCGATTGCCGTTTTGGCGGGCATGAAAGGTATTTCCAAGTTGGCGAACATTGTGGTTTACATATTTTTTGCGTTGCTGTTGTATTTCCTATTTTTGGGCGGCGAAACTCGGTTTATTTTGGAAATGGGCGTTGCAAGTTTGGGCAATTTGGCGCAAAATTTCGTCAGCATGGCAACCTGGACAGACCCTCTGCGAGAGAACGAATTTCCGCAAAACTGGACGATATTTTATTGGGCGTATTGGATGGCGTGGTGCGTGGCGACACCGTTTTTCATTGGCATGATAAGCAAGGGTCGCACGATAAAAAACACGGTGCTGGGCGGCTATTTTTGGGGGCTTGCTGGCACATTTTCGTCATTTATAATTTTGGGCAATTATGGGCTGGCACAACAGGCACGGCACGGCGTGGACACCGCCGCCGCAATTTACGCTGGCGTGGACATTTCGTATGCAATAATCGGCATATTTGAAACGCTGCCGTTGCCAACATTGGCTATTTTGCTGTTGGCGGTTACAATGATAATGTTCTACGCCACCACATTTGATGCGTTGACGATGGTTGTGTCCAACTATTCGTATCAGGAATTAAAGGGGAACGAAGAGCCGAGCCGCAAAGTGCGGGTATTTTGGCTGTTGCTGTTTATCGTTTTCCCGATAGGGCTGATTTTTTCGGAGAGTGCGTTGAATAATTTGCAGAGCGTGGCTATTATAGCGGCTTTTCCTATTGGGATTATTGTTTTGGTTATTGTGGCGGGGTTTTTTCGAGATGCGGGGCAAAGTCTTAAAACCGTGGGCGCTGCCCACACCCGCCAGGGCGCTGCCCTGGACCCGCAAGGGACTTCGCCCCTTGACCCCGTAAAATTTTAATTTTTAACAAAAACAAGCGGCAGATTTCAGTCTGCCGCTTGTTTTTTGTTGCTATGAATTTGTTTCGTCTGTTTCGGTTTCATCTGTTTCGGATTCGTCTGTTTCGGTTTCGTTAGTTTCGGTTTCGTCAACTTCGGATTCGTTAACTTCGGTTTCGTCTGTTTCGGTTTCGCCAACTTCGGTTTCGTCAACTTCGGTTTCGTCTGTTTCGGTTTCGTCCGTTTCGGATTCGTCAACTTCGGTTTCGTCTGTTTCGGATTCGTCAACTTCGGATTCGTCAACTTCGGATTCGTCTGTTTCGGATTCGTCAACTTCGGTTTCGTCCGTTTCGGATTCGTCAGTTTCGGTTTCGTCAGTTTCGGTTTCGTCAGTTTCGGTTTCGTCAGTTTCGGTTTCGTCTGTTTCGGTTTCGTCAACTTCGGTTTCGTCAATTTCAGTTTCGTCAACTTCGGTTTCGTCCGTTTCGGTTTCGTCAACTTCGGATTCGTCCGTTTCGGATTCGTCCGTTTCGGATTCGTCCGTTTCGGTTTCGTCCGTTTCGGTTTCGTCAACTTCAGTTTCGTCAACTTCGGTTTCGTCCGTTTCGGTTTCGTCAACTTCGTCTTCGTCAACTTCAGTTTCGTCAACTTCGTCTTCGTCAACTTCCTCTTCGTCAACTTCCTCTTCCTCTTCTAACTCGTCAACTTCAAGCAACCCTAACAAAAAGCTAAAATCTTCTGGATATTCCTCTTCAAAATTTGGCTCTTCGTCAAGGGTAAAATTAGTTGAGGGGGCTTGCCATATTGTGCCAGCCGTAACTCTTGATAAAACTGGCAAACTGGCTATTCCGCTCCTAATTTCCCAAATGCTGGTGTCAAAGTTAAATTGCCGCCACCAGTCTATATCATTCAGGTTGTTGCCGTTTACGTTGCCGTTGCCGTTTTCTCCGTTTCCGTTTTCGCCGTTTCCGTTTCCGTTTCCGTTCCCGTTTTCGCCGTTTCCGTTTCCGTTTCCGTTCCCATTGTTCCCGTTTCCGTTCCCGTTCCCATTGTTGCCGTTGCCGTTGTTATCGTTGCCATTCCAGACATCTCCGTTGTCGTTGCCGTTCCTTGCGCGAACGGTTTCGCCGTTTACGAGAATATCTGGGTGGGCAAAGATAAGCCCGACATCGCCGTTGTTGGTGCCTATTGCTGCGTTGGTGCTACCTGTGCCGCTGACGGCTGTATTTAAGGCTACAAGGTAACTTGCGTTGCCGTAATTAAGCCCAATAAGTCCGCCAGTGTTAGTGCCGCCCTCCACAGTGCCGCCCTCTATAGCGCCGTCTGCGTTTAAGGCTCTGATAGAAGTGTACGCCATGGTAAGAGTGCCGCTGTTAAGCCCAACAAGTCCGCCAACGTTGCCGCCGCCGACCATTACGCCGTCTGCGCCGCCCTCGCCGCTACCAACTCGGGCTGTGCTGTACGAATTTCTGATAGTACCGTGGTTTATGCCAGCAATTCCGCCAACATTGCCCGATTGTCCTGGCAGGGCGTGAATGTGAACTGTTCCGTTTACGAAAGTTTCGTCTACTGTTGCACCCTCGTCAAGTTGCCCGACAATGCCGCCAGATACCAGCAATGCAGGGTGAGACGCAATAGTGCCGTTAAATCCACTACGCAATATTTGGCTACCCGCATGGGAAATCCCCGCTAAGCCGCCAGCAATTCCGCCAAAACCTGCGATTGATCCGTTAAAGAAAACATTGCTTAAAGTTCCGTAGTTATGTGCGGCGATACCCGCAACTGGGTACGCTGGTGCGCCACCCGCTACAGTTCCCTCTAAATGCAGGTTTCTAACTGTGGCGTTTGCGGTAACTGTGCCAAATAACGCTGATGCGGTGGTGTTTGTTATGCCACCCGCAAGAATCATATGGTTGTTACCGTTAAAATCGCCGTCCAGGATAGGTATTACTGTGTTGTTTGCGGTTATTGGGTTCATTAGCACAAAATCCATGCCTGTAACATCGTTGTAAATTAGCCAGTTAAGCTGCATTGTGTTGCTAATTTGCCGAACACCGTCAACCAGCGGCGGCTCTTCATAGTTGGGCGGAGTAGTTTCGTTGCCGTTGCCGCCATTTCCGCCGCCGCCACCGCCGCCATTTCCGCCGCCGCCAACATTGTTGCCGCCATTGCCGCCGCCGTTTACTGGCGGTGCTACTGGTGCTGTTGGCTCTTCGGGGCTTTCTGGGATACTTGGCTGTGTTGTAAGCGGTGGCGTTGTTGCGGTTTGCTCGGATTCGTCAGGTTCTTCTGCTTGTGCGGCTTCTTCTGCCTCTCTTACTAATTCTTCGGCACGGTCTACCGCTGCAATGTATAATTCTTCATCGTCTGGCAAAACGCCGATTTCAACCAGCAATTCCCAAAAATCCAATATAGCTTGCAAAACAAACAACGATACTGTTTCAAGGTCTAAATCGTTAATTTGAATGTTTAGGAAGAAAACAAGCGGAAGTTCCTCGGTTTCTTCGGTTTCTTCGGTTTCGTCTGTTTCGTCTGTTTCGTCTGTTTCGTCTGTTTCGTTGGAATCTTCTTCCGATTCTTCGGTTTCGTCTGTTTCGTCCGTTTCGTCTGTTTCGCCAGCCTGTTCGGCAGGTGGGTCAAGTTCTGCTAATTCTTCCAATAAATCCCATGAAAGAGTCATAACTTGCCCTTGTGCCAGCGGAATATTGTTAATAAAGCCGTTGCCTGCTAACATTGTAACATTTGTTGTGCCGTCTTCGGCAATTTCAACAGCAAATAATCCGCCGCTTATGGTAACTATTTCATCGCCAATAAGTAATTCCAAAATAGGAGATACGCCATTTAGAGCATTTACTAGCACTGTGCCGCTATTTATTATCAAATCTGGTGGTTCTTCGCCAGAGCCTAAAGTTACGTTAGATTGGCTGTTTATCAGTACTGTTGGGCCGTCTGCGTAAAGTTGCACAGATACCTGCGTATTTGCCCCAACAGAAATTGTGTCGCCTGCTTGTAATTGCCGCTCGTCATCGATAGTAACGATTAGCCCAGTATCTGCAATGATTGTTAAGTTGTCGCCGTTAATATTGTTGATAGTTACGGGGTCTAATTCTTCTTCTAGTTCCTCTGGTTCTTCTGGTTCTTCCAGATTTTCTAATTCTTCTGGTAGGTTTTCTTCGGTTTCGGTTTCGCCTGCCTGTTCGGCAGACAGGTCTATTTCGTCTGTTTCGTCTAATAAATCGGTGTCTTCAACCAGATTAGTTTGCGTGTCCAGTTCTTCGCCGTTTTCGGCGGCAAACGTTGGCACAGAAAAGTTTAGCATCATACAAAAAGCTAGAAAAAAAGCCAAATGTTGACGTATATTTTTTTTGAACAAAATATTTCCTCCTTAGTGGGGGGGAATAATCCCCTAAATGATAAGTTTACTTTAGTTACCACACTAAAATCAACAAGCCGGTATAATTTTAGCATGGTTACTAATACCGTTTTGTTGCACTTTTTGCAACCTTGCCAAAATCAACAAGCCAGTATAATTTTAGCAAGGTTGCGGTTATTTTGATTTTATTGATTTTGTTGCGTTTTTATTCCACTATGCGTTGGGTATTAACCTTTACGCCAGGCCCCATTGTGCAAGAAAGCACTACGCTACGCAAGTAAGTGCCTTTTGCGGCGGACGGCTTTGCTTTTATTATTGCGCCCATCAGCGTTGTAAAGTTATCTTTCAGCTTTTCTGGGCCAAACGAGACTTTGCCGATAGGAACATGGACAATATTGGCACGGTCTAGCCGATATTCAATTTTACCCGCTTTTATTTCGTCAACCGCTTTTGCAATATCCATTGTAACCGTGCCAGCCTTGGGGTTTGGCATAAGACCTTTCGGGCCAAGCACTCTACCAATACGCCCAACAACGCCCATCATATCTGGGGTAGCGACCACTACGTCAAATTCAAACCAGTTTTCGCTTTGAATTTTGGTAACTAATTCTTCAGCACCAACGTAGTCTGCACCTGCCTGTTCGGCTTCGGTGGCTTTGTCGCCTTTTGCAAACACTAGTATTCTAATTTTTTTTCCTGTACCGTGCGGCAAAACAACGGCACCTCTAACTTGCTGGTCAGCGTGCCGCGAGTCCACGCCAAGCCGTACGTGAGCCTCGACAGTTTCGTCAAATTTAGCAACGGTAGTTTTTACGACCAAATCTAGTGCTTCAACAGTATCGTACATTGTGGTTTTATTAACTAGTTGGGCTTTTTCTCTGTATTTTTTTCCTCGTTTCATGCCTTAACCCTCCTTTACCACTATGCCCATACTGCGAGCAGTACCAGAAATAATGCTTATAGCGGCATCAATAGATGCGGCGTTTAGATCCGCCATTTTTTGCTCGGCAATTTTCCGCACATCTTCTACTGATATTGTTGCCACTTTTTCCTTATGCGGTACAGCAGAGCCAGATTCTAGCCCACACGCTTTTTTCAGTAAAACAGCGGCGGGTGGCGTTTTGGTTATAAATGAATAACTTTTATCCTGATAAATTGTGATAACCACGGGAATAACTAGCCCCGCTTGCGATTGGGTTTTTTCGTTAAATTCCTTACAAAAACCCATGATATTAAGACCGTGCTGTCCCAACGCTGGGCCAACAGGCGGTGCGGGCGTTGCTTTTCCTGCATCTATTTGCAGTTTAACATACCCAGCAATTTTCTTTGCCATATAAAATTCTCCTCTCGTGGTATAGCGGATTTTTTTGGTGCACTCAATCAACTTAAAACCGTGGGCGCTGCCCACACCCGCAATGGCGCTGCCCTTGACCCGCAAGGAGCGCGCCCCTTGACCCGCATTTTTTTAAGTTGGATTTAGTGTAAAATCTAAACCAAAAATCCTTCCACTTACTACTTGCGGCTTGCCGCAAATCTACATTTTCCTAATTTTTCTTGATTTTAATGCGATGTAGCAGTTATTAAAGTTTTTGTAGCGTGTAAAAATCCAGTTCGGCAAAGGTATCTCTGCCAAAGGCGGAAAGTTTTATTTTTACTAGGTTGACAGTTTTGTCGTCCACCTTTTTTGGGCCGATAATTTCTTCAACTACGCCAATAGAGCCCTCTAGCGGGCCAGATATTATTTTTACTTGTTGACCAGGCAGCAAATCGAGTGTAACCATGCCGCCCTCCAGCCCCATGTTAGCAATTTCGTCTTCGGTAAGCGGCACGGGCTTAGAGCCTGGACCAACAAAGCTAGTAACGCCCCGTGTATTGCGAACGACATACCAGGTATCGTCATTCATTACCATTTTTATTAGCACGTAACCTGGTAGCACTTTTCGTTTAGTAACCTTGGGTCTGCCGCCTTTTACTTCTATAACATCTTGCACTGGAACGACAACTTTATCGATGAGATCGTGCATACCACGGTTTTCAACGATTTTTTTAATGTTGGCCTCTACTTTATTTTCGTAGCCTGAATACGTGTGAACCACGTACCATTGGGAATCTGCCATATTTTCGCCCTCCGTTAGTGTGTTAATCCAACAAAGGTAGTAAACAAAGCCCCAAACAAGCCATCTAGCGTAGAAATATAAATCCCAAAAATCCCCGATATAATTGCAACGGTAATTGTTTTGCGGATAAGTTCTGGTCGGCCTGGCCAGACAATTTTGGAAAATTCGCCACGATAGGTGGTGTAAATTTTAGCGATACTGTTTCTACCACCTTTTTTTGCGGCTTTTTTGTCGGTTGTTTCTTTACTCATTTTTTAGCCCCCTAATTTTTATTTTGTTTCCCTGTGCGACGTATGTTTATTGCAAAAACGGCAATATTTCTTCGTTTCCATACGGTCGGGGTGGTTCTTTTTTTCTTTGGTGGTGTTGTAGTTGCGTTGTTTGCAATCGGTGCAGGCTAAAGTTATTTTTGAACGCATATAGGTTTCCTCCTCGCTTTTTAGGATTTTGTGCTTTTCGTACTAAAAAAAGGCACTCGCCTTTGATTATTATGATAACAAAATTGTTTTGGGTTGTCAAGGAAAATTTTATTTATTTTTTTATTTTTTGGTTGCCCAGATAATTTGTAATTTGGTGATAACATTTTTGGCGATAACATTTCGGGAAAACAAACGGGCGACCGACCCGCCTGCCAGACGAGCAGGGG
>WRKK01000266.1 GCA_009782245.1 Defluviitaleaceae bacterium
CGGTTTGGCGGCGGAGTTGCCGTTATTATGATGTTGCCGTTTTCGTCCCTTTCGGTAACGTACGTCCATTCTGGCGGCAACAGGACGTAAATATTTTCGTCGTCAACGCTCGTCCCAGGGCGTGGAATTAGCGTAATTACAACCTCTTCGGGATTTCCGTTTGCGTCCTCCGAAATCTCGACAATCGGGTCTTCCCAACCGCCGTCAGGTTGCAGGTTGATGTAAACGCCGCCGTCGTCCAAAGTGCCGTTATCGTCAGGAGTTATCGCAATGGCGACTCTGCCGTCCTCTGGCGGATCGAAAATTGGAACGTGCCGCCCAACTCCGTTGTCGATGTCGTGATTGTTGAACAAACTCCAGCCAGTCCAACCTAGCGGAACTGGGTCGGTTAAGGGCAACCCCAAGTGTGCAAAAAGTGCTGTGAACGTTTCCAAATCCGACCAAACGGACGGAATGCTGTTGTTGCCCTGCCATTGCACATTTGGGCGGAGCGTGGCGGTATTGTTCATGTTTGTTCCAGAGTTGACATTTCCCACGTTTGCGTGTTGTTGCACTTGGAAATTCGCCAAAGCAAGGGAAAATTCATGTGCTTCGTTTCCTGCGAAAACCATTTGCGGACTAACAAACAGGTTATCACGGTTGTTGCGAACGGCGGATTGCGTGGGTGCAAGCGTGATTCCAGGCATTCCGCTTGCGCGCGAAAAGTTCTCGGTAAACACGCCGCCGCCGAAATATACTGCGGTGTTATTCCTAATTGTGCCGTTGTGTAGGTGGATAACGCTGCGGTTCATTGTGGATTGAAAGCCCTGCGCGGCAACTCGGGCTAGTCCGCCGCCGTTGCGCGCGGTATTGTCGTAAATTTCTCCGCCGTTCATAATAAAGCGGGTGCGAGTGCCAGCAACGTGGTTCATAATGGCGATTCCGCCGCCAGCGTTGTTTACGTTATGTTGGCGGATTGTATGGTTGTTGCGGATTCGTGCGCCGTCCTGCATAAACATTGCACCCTCAACAAGGAAAACGCCGCCGCCACGCAGTTGCGAGCGGTTGTTCTCAATAATGGCGTTTCCCAAAACGAAACGTTGCCCAAAATCCCAAGCGAAAGCGTAATAATAAACGCCGCCGCCACCGCCGCCGCCGTAAGTCAGCGGAGCGTAACCGCCTGTGCGGTTGACATTGTTGTTGTGCAGGTCGTCAGATGCGTTTGTGCTAAGATTGCTGTGAATGCGGGGCGTTCCGTTGAGTGGGACGGTTGTATTTGTGGTATCTGCACGGTTTGGGATAATTTGGGCGTTCGTGAAAGGTCGCCCAGAAAGCCCAGCACCAGTAGCAACACCAGGAATAGACGGCGAACCGTGAGTATTCCAGCCAGTGCCGATATTTAGGAACGAGTTCAACGCACCAATGCCGCCGCCGATTCCAGCGGTATTATTGTGGATTGTGCCGCCGTTCATGTTAAACGTGGCGTTCCAAGAATAAAGGTGGACACCGCCGCCATAGCCATAATTATTATTGGAGCGAATATCAATCAGCCAGCCGCCAGCACCACGGGCAATATTGCCGAAGATTTCGCCGCCGTTCATGTTCATAAGCGAATTTTCTCGGATATGCACCGCACCAGAGCTGACGGTTGCGTTATTATTTGAGAGTTGCCCGTTGTTGAACTCAAAATAGGCGGATTGCGAGACACGAACCGCACCGCCGTACATAGCACGGTTTCCGTCAATGTTTCCGCCGTTCATAATAAAGCGAGCGTTGCCGGCACGAAAACCAACAGCAGGGTCGCTAACTTGAATTTGACCTTGTAGGATAAAACCGCCGTTTACGTCCACGCCGCCGCCGCCGCTACCGTCTCGCTGATGCCCATTATCACGAACGTCGCTTGCTTGGTTGTTTAGGATATTTCCGCCGTTCATGGTAAACAAGCCGCGCGCCTGTACGCCAACGCCGCCGCCGCTACCACGGGTTGAGTGGTTGTTTTGGATTGTGCCGTTGTTCATTGTGAATGAGGAGCGGCGAGCCGACCAGTTTGCGTGATTATTGGTGTTTTGTTGGATTGCCGCGCCGTTAATGCTAACGCCGCCGCCGCCGTTGGGATTGTTTGGAGTGTGCCACCAGCCAGTATCTTGGGTCGCACGGTTATTTTCAATAATACCTGCGTTCATAATGAACACGCCGCCAGTATCGGCACGAACAGCACCGCCCATAACGGCTTGGTTGTTGGAGATAATTCCGCCGTCCATGATAAATTGGCTGTGTCCTTGCACGAGAACAGCACCGCCGTTGCCGCTTTGTTGGACATTGGTAATGCGTCCGCCAGGCATTAGGCGGAACGAGGCGGGAGTAGCGGTTTGGTTGCCAACAACGCCAGTAGGAATACCTTGCGTGTTGACAAGTACGCCGCCGCCAGGTTGATTACCTCTACCCATGAGAGTTAGCGTGTGTTGCCCAGTAGTACCTGTAGTTTGGTTGTTGCCCGAAATTTGCAAATGTGTTGTCCCACTAAAAGAAAAGTGGCGGAAGTTGCCGCTTACGGTAATTTGGCGATTTCCATTCATTGGCACAAACCGAATGTACCTACCACGGTTTTGCTGGCTTGCTGTAATACCAGCAGTCGATGCTTGCGTTGCTGTTAGGTGGAGGTCGGCAGTTATTCCGATAATAAAGGGGTTATCAAAACTACCGCCAGGTTGTGCAACGGTAGGACTACCAACGGCAGTAATAGCAGCTTGCAACGAACCTGCACCAGTGCCAGTATGGCTTACCGTGGCGTGTGTAGTGTTGTGAGTGGGGAAAGCACCGCCCTCGTCAACAGTAAACGCAGGAACAGGATTATTGATAGCAACAATAACATCAGCACCAAAGGCAAAGGCATCGAGGGCAACAGAGGTAGCAAGTACCATAAATGCCATGATAAAAGCGATAAACCGCTTTGTGTAGCGGAATTTGGCAAATTTGGTTAATACGGGAAATTTTGGCGATCGCAAAATGCGGGGCTTGTTTGCCCATTTTTTGGTTGCAGGTTTTTGCGTAGTGGTCGAAGTGGGTTGAGTAGTGGAAATTGGCGGGTTTGTTTGGGTTTTGTGCTTTGGCGTTGGTTGCGGCGAATCGATAGTTTTGCTCCGCTTGGGAGTGTACGTGTTTTTTTTGAGCATTTCGTTGCTCCTTTCTTGTTGCTTTATTTTGTGGAAAAAACGGTAGAATAAAGATAACAAGATGGCTTAGAGAAGTGTAAGCGGTACATTATAACAAACGTACAAAAATAAAGAATACCTAAATTTTGCGTATAATGCACATAATGGGAATTAAAATTTTTTGTTGATAATTTCAGATGTTTATATGTAATTTGTATAGTTGGCTTATTTGCTAATAATTTGCCGCAATTTGTAAAATATATTGATTTTTGCGTTGCGTGGGGTATGTATAAATTTTCACTCTTTTCGCATTATAATACAAAATAAAATAAAATGCAATACAGTTGACAAAAATTTTTTTGAAAAAAATGGGAATGGGCAAACGGGCGACATCGGAATGGGCAAACGGGCGACCGTGGTCTGCCTGTCGCCCGTGGTCTGCCTGTTGCCCTTTTGCGCCAATGTCAAGCCTTATTTAAGGCTAAACAATCCAATTTTGCCGAAACTTCCACCGCCGTACCCAATTCTACAGGCTTGCACGGCACTTCGTCCGATGTCAACTGCATTCCTCTGAACAATAACGAAAACGCCCCAACGGATTTTTTTACAGCTACTAAAATTTGGTCGTCTTCGGCGGTAAATTCAACTTCTATCGCCAAATTGCCGTTGTTGTCGTAAACTTTTGTTACCACATAATCCTCTAAAAATACGTGCAGCGTAACATCGTTTTCGTAATCGTAAACGGCGGAATTATCCGTTTTGCCAACCGCAATAACGCTGTTTGGTTGCACCCACAAGCCTAAACTAAAGTAATCATGCGATTCTTCCACAAATTGTCCGCCCTGTTGCTGTTCGTTGGTTAGCCAATTTGTCCACCTACTTTGCGAAAGCGGCAAAATTGGCAAAAATACATTTGTTGTGCCGTCCGTGTTAAAAACTGGAGCAACCAAAAAACTATCGCCAAACATATATTGCGTGTCCAAGTTGGCACAAACTGGGTCATTTTGGAAATCTACCACCATTGGGCGCATTATAGGAATGCCAGTTTCGTGGGCTTTTACAGATTGTGCATAAATATACGGCATTAGTGCGTGTTTTTGCTTGGTAAAAAACCGCAAAACATCAACAGCCTCTTCATCAAAAAGCCACGGCACTCTGTACGACATACTTCCGTGCAACCGTGAATGTGTCGAAAACAAGCCAAACGCAACCCAACGTTTATATAAATCTGGCGTTGCGGTATGCTCAAATCCGCCAATATCGTGACTCCAAAAGCCGAACCCACAAACCGCCAATGAAAGCCCACCACGCAAACTCTCCGCCATGGATTCATATGTCGCCTCGCAATCGCCGCCCCAATGCACAGGAAACTGCTGACAGCCAGCTGTTGCACTTCTTGCGAAAAGCACAGCATCTTCTTTTGGCAAAACGTCAAAAACTGCTTTATTGTATAAATATGCGTAATAATTGTGCATTTTTTCTGGATTAGAGCCGTCAAAATATTCAACGTCCAGCGGAATACGCTCGCCAAAATCTGTCTTGAAAGCATCAACGCCTTGCGACATTAGCCGTTTTAAGTGGCTTTGATACCACTCGACCGCTCGCGGATTAGTAAAATCAACTATTCCCATTCCTGGTTGCCATTTGTTCCATTGCCAAATTTTGCCGTCTGTTCGCTTGATAAAATAGCCATTTTCGGCGGCTTCCGCAAACAGCGGCGATTTTTGCCCTATATACGGATTTATCCAAACGCAAATTTTCAAGCCCTTATTTTTCAAGCGTTTTAGCATATTTTCTGGCTCTGGAAAAGCGTCCAAATCCCACGAAAAACTGCACCATTCATACTCTTTCATCCAAAAACAATCAAAATGAAACACGCTTATCGGAATATCTCGGCTAAACATTCCGTCAATAAAGGAATTTACCGTTTCTTCGCTGTAATCCGTGGTAAACGAGGTTGACAACCACAAACCATAACTCCAAGCTGGCGGCAGGGCTGGCTTGCCCAAAATTGCCGAATATTGCGAAAGCACGTCCGCCAAGCTGTCGCCGCCAACTATCATGTAATTCAGCGTTTCGCCAGCCACCGAAAATTGCAACTTTGACACAACTTCCGAGCAAACTTCAAAACTGACTTTTCCTGTATCGTTCACAAAAACGCCGTAACCTTTGTTGGATATGCAAAAAGGCACGTTTTTATAGGCTTGCTCCGATGCCGTTCCGCCGTCTTCGTTCCAAATATCGATCGATTGACCATTTTTTACGAACGGCGTAAACCGTTCGCCAAAACCGTAATATTGCTCTCCAACAGAGGTTTGCAAGCGTTCACGCCAAAAATTTCCGTCGTTGGTCGTCATGTACGCCATTTGCCGCGGCTTTGAGGTTGTCAAAAATTTGTCGTCCCAAAAATAAGTTATGCTAAATTCGCATTTTTGGATTATCGCCGTCAATTTGCCCGTTTTTATTGTTAGGGTTTCCTCCGTTTTTTCTGTAGAAAGCGGCAACTTTGCGTGTTTTATGGGAAAATTTGGCACTTCGTTTGCAAAGTGATGATTTGCCGTAATTTGTAAAACGCCCATTTGTGGGGCTGTAATTTCCATTGTAAACAGAGGACCGTCCAGCGTTTGCCCACGATTAAAAATTTTTTGCGGTGCTATGTATAAAATTATGCGGTCGTCAAAAATTTTTACGTCTCGCACGTCAATGCACGGAAAAGCCGTGTTTCCCTGTTTTAGCATCCAATATCCGTCTGTGAATTTCATAAAAAATCCCCCTTTTTCATTACATTTCAATTATATTACAATTTGGTTACATTTTGCAAAAAGTTCACAAAAATTTAACAATTTTTTCAGCCGAAACACAGATTTTGCCTGTACACTAGATTTATAAAGCGAACCCAAACTGGCTAAAAAACAGCGGCGGCGGCTGAAATGCGGGTTTTTCAAGCCTTAATCCGCATTGTTAAATCAAATTATATCATGTAAAAATTTTTTTGACAAAAAAATATTTGCTATGGTACAATAATAATTGCACTATTGGAAAGGAGGAGAAGTTTTGCCAAAATTGAAATATACCCAACCATTTTTAGCCCCTGACGACGATGCGGACATTAATGCGATGCTTTTTGGTAACGAACAACCGCCTAAAGAAGAGGAAGAAAAGCCGCCATCTGGCATAGTTACCAATGTTGACGGCTTAGCAGGGGACGATTTGGATTCCGCATTGGCGGCTTTAATGGCGGCTGATGACGATAGTTATAATGAACCAGAACCACCAAAACCAGCACCAGAACCCGAACCAATACCAGAACCCGAACCAATACCAATACCAGAGCCAGAACCCGAACCAAAAGAGCAATTCCGATTGGACGGCGGTGCTGATATTGATTCTTTGCTTGCCTCTTTGGGGGGCGATGGTCCGTTGGGCGGCACAGCATCTGTTACCGAAGAATTGGTTGTTACAGGTGAATCTATTGAAATGGACGGCGATGCGGACGATATTCTTGCACGCATGATTGCAATGGACGAGCAAGAGGACGAAAAACTTAACGCTGTAAAAGAATTACCAGTACAAAAAGTCGAAGAGGACGAATGGTCAGAATTTTATTACGACCCAACCGCCGAAGAGGTAGATCACGCTGAAATCGAGGCTCGCCGCAGAGCCGCATCAGAGGCGTATGCTCGCAAGCGGATTAAAAAAGTAACCCTTAAACAACGGTTACTGGCGTGGCCGTGGCCAAAACTTGCTGCGGCGGCTGTTCTTATCTTGTTCGTAATAGTTGGCTCTGGGCTGGGTGCGGCTTTTGGCATAAGCCAAGTTTACGCCGAACGCCTAGAATACGCCCTTGCAACCGCCTACCGTATACCAATAACACAGCCTGTAAGCGTTACCAACGATAACCATTTTATCAATGTCAACCGATTTCTTTCCGTTGGCGATACCACCTTTCTATTACATCGCATAACTGTTGGCAACAGGGGAACTTCTTTCCATTTTAGCAATACTTTTGACCCACGAAATTACATTTTTTTACTATACGATCAAGATGGAATTTTATACAAACAATATGCACTAAATTTCAACTACGATATGCTAAGCGATTTGGTGCGCAGGGATATACTTTTGGAATTTAGCCCACTAGAACGCTACACAACCCGTTTTACCCTGCATATACAAGAACGAGCAACGGGCAACACCGAAAATTTCAGTTTCGTTTGGGAAGACAGGCTAACAAAGCCACGTATGCTGTATATGGGAACGCCTACGCCGCTATTTGACGGTGCAGACTTTTTTATCGCCAACGCCAATTTTAGCAACACGGGCAGCGAAATAACCTACATACGCCACTTTAACCCAACCGAAGGCGATATTGTATTTAGGGGCGATGCTATAAGAATTTTAGAGGGTTCTCGTAACTTAGTGCCAAAAACAATCGAGCCGCTGGAAGTTTTCTTCCCAGAACACAATGTAACGCTTGGTACTTTCTCTTTTGGGCCGCTCCGCAACTTGGATTCTAATATCCGCATTAATTTTAACGATGTTTTTGTTTCCTACGCCTCGCCGCCCGATGTTGTTGATATTATCGGACTTTTTAGAAACGAGCCAGAGTATCAACAGGTTATATCGTTGGGCAACCATAACCTTGTGCTGGAACGCATGGGAACGCACGGGCCGCTTGTAATTTTGGTTTTTCACGGTACAAACAGCCTTGGTATGCGTGTCCGCACAGAAATTAACGCCGAACTTACCATACAAACCGAAGACGGCCCAGTAGTAATCACGGGCGAAAACTTCTTTTCGCCGCAAGCAGTTGGCACCGATTTATTTTTTGACACTCGTGAATACGGCATTACCGAGGTTAATGCCGCCGATTTAAGCATAGTCGTTAGTTCGGTAGATGTTCATTCAACCGATGCAAGCATATTTTTTCAGCTACAATATTTTGGCGAACCAGAAACGGGCGGCAGAAGAGCCGCCGCTGAACAAGCAATAGAAACAGCATTTATATCTCGGTTGGCTTACAGGGCTGGTTTGCACGGAATGGGCAGTATTTCTGGGTTTTCCCCTGCTTTGTTTAACGACAGGGCATTAATGCGCCATTACACGCCGCTTACTTTCGCCCCCACAATGCACCTGCTTGACGAAGAACTTATTGCAGAAATTCACGCACTAATGAGCGAAGAAATGCTACTTTACCACGACCATTCCGAAGACGCACTTTTAGCCGCAGAATTAGCCGCAGGATTAGCCGAACCGCCCAACTTACGCACTCTATTCGACGTACGGGTAACTTCGGGTGCTTTCATTAACGATACAACATTTTTAGCAATAGTAGAGGAAACTTGGGCGTTTCAAGATTTAGGACGCTTTTATGTGGAAAACGCTTTGCACCGTGTTACCCTGCAATTACAGGGCAACCAATGGATAATTGTGCAAAATGAGATATTATCGTAAAAATTGACAGCATAGAATTATATGACTACTCAATCAACCCATATATTCAAATTTTCGGTATTTCGATTGAAACATTGGGGATTAGACGGGACGGGCGACCGAGGACGGTCGCCCCTACGGGTAGCGTCGTTGTAGGGGCG
>WRKK01000267.1 GCA_009782245.1 Defluviitaleaceae bacterium
GAGGACGGTCGCCCCTACAATATGCGTCCCCGTAGGGGCGACCGTCCTCGGTCGCCCGTTCCCCCATAAATTGTTTAATGTAATGACATTAGTATTATCCGCCCCTACAAAACAACGCAAATTTACATTATGAGACATTTGGATAGCCATTAATTAAAAAATAACTGTTCGCCGCTTGCAAATTTTTCCCAACAATGCTATAATATCCATTGATTGTTGATTAATGAAGTTGATTAAGAAAGGAGTTTTTTTAGTGCAAACAACACAAACAAAAAACCCACCCTACCAAAAAGTAGACACCAGCCACGATTTCGCCACTCGCGAAGAATCCATATTAAAATTTTGGCAAGATAACAAAATTTTTGAACGGAGCATTTCGGAAAAACCCGCAACCGCTCCAATATATACGTTTTACGACGGGCCGCCAACCGCAAACGGCAAGCCGCACATCGGGCACGTTATGACCCGCGCCGTCAAAGACGCAATCCCACGCTACAAAACCATGAAAGGTAGCAAAGTCCTACGCAAGGCGGGCTGGGACACGCACGGCTTGCCCGTTGAACTGGAAGTGGAAAAACAGCTGAAAATCAGCGGAAAGCCGCAAATCGAAACCTACGGCGTGGAGCCTTTCATTCAAAAATGCAAGGAAAGCGTTTGGGGCTACGAGGGGCTTTGGAAAGAAATGAGCGAGCGCGTCGCCTACTGGGCGGATATGGAAGCACCCTACGTAACCTACCAAAACGACTACATCGAATCCGTATGGTGGGCGCTCTCCGAGATTTGGAAACAAGGCTTGATTTACAAAGGGCACAGGGTTGTGCCGTACTGCCCCCGCTGCGGAACGCCGCTATCTAGCCACGAAGTATCGCAGGGCTACAAGGACGTTACCGAAATGTCCGCTATAGCCAAATTTGAGGTTGACAACGCCGAAAATACCTACTTTTTAGCCTGGACAACCACGCCCTGGACGCTCCCGTCCAACGTTGGCTTGTGCGTTAATCCCAACGAGGAGTACATTTTCGCCAAACAGGAAAACGCCACCTACATACTGGCGAAAGCCCTTGCGAATGATGTGCTTGGCGGAAAAAGCGACAACGGCGAAAATGCTGAAAATCCCGAAAATGCTGAAAATCCCGAAAATGCCCCAAATTACACCATAACAAAAACCGTCCTGGGCAAGGATTTAGTGGGAACAGCCTACAAGCCGCTTTTGCCGTACGCACAGCCGCTGTTAAGTTCCCAAGAAAAATTTTGCACGATTGCGGCGGACACGTACGTAACGCTCACGGACGGCACGGGGATTGTCCACCTTGCACCCGCTTTTGGCGAAGATGACGCACGGGTTTGCAAAAATTACGGCTTGCCTTTTGTCAACCCCGTGGACGAGCAGGGCTGTTTTGTTCCCGCAATTACGCCGTGGGCGGGCGTTTTCGTGAAAGATGCCGACAAACTAATATTACAACGCCTAAAGGACGACAACACGCTATTCAAGGCGTTAAAATACGCGCATAATTATCCATTTTGCTGGCGATGCCATACGCCGCTGATTTACTACGCCCGCAACGCCTGGTTTATCCGCATGACAGCCCTGCGGGACAAGCTGCTTGCCAACAACGAGACCATAAACTGGCTGCCCGACAACATCAAAGGCGGACGGTTCGGCAACTTCCTAGAAAACGTGATTGACTGGAGTTTTAGCCGTGAACGCTACTGGGGAACGCCGCTCCCCATTTGGGAGTGCAAGAATGGGCATAAACACTGCATTGGCAGCATTGACGAATTGCGGCGGCTTGCCAAGCCCGAAACCGCCAATCCTGTCAATCTCGACAACATCGAACTGCATAAACCCTATATTGACGGGGTTATTTTGACCTGCCCCGAATGTGCCGAAGATATGCACCGTGTGCCAGAAGTTATTGACTGCTGGTTTGATTCTGGGGCGATGCCGTTCGCACAATGGCACTATCCCTTTGAAAACAAGCAGCTTTTTGACGAAAATTTCCCCGCCGATTTTATCTCGGAGGCGATTGACCAAACGCGCGGCTGGTTTTACTCGCTGTTGGCGATTTCCACGCTGCTGTTTGACAAAGCACCGTTCAAAAACTGCATAGTTATCGGTCATGTACAGGATTCCGAGGGGCATAAGCTAAGCAAATCTTTGGGAAATTACGTTGACCCGATGGAGAGCTTGCAAAAGCACGGGGCAGATGCCGTTAGATGGTATTTTTATACAAGTTCTGCGCCGTGGCTAAATACACGGTTTTCCGACGATGCGGTCGCCGAGGCAAGCCGAAAATTTATGGGAACAATTTGGAACACGTACGCATTTTACGTACTTTACGCCAATATCGACAATTTCAACCCAAGCGGCTATATGCTTAATTATGCAAAACTGCCCACGATGGACAGGTGGATTTTATCCAAGCTACACGCGCTGATAAACAAGGTTGACGAAACGCTGGCTCGCTACGAACTTACCGAGCCAACCCGTGCATTAACGGCGTTTGCGGACGATTTGAGCAACTGGTACATACGGCGGTGTCGCAATCGCTTTTGGGCGGCTGGCATGGAGCAGGACAAAATCAATGCGTACATGGTGCTGCACCACGTTTTGACTGTAATTGCGAAACTTTCCGCGCCGTTTGTGCCGTTTATGGCGGAGCAGATGTACCAAAATTTGACGACAGGCTTTTCGCCAGAAGAAACGCCCGAAAGTGTGCATTTATGCGAGTTTCCGCAAGCGGAGCAAGCATGGATAAACGCCGAATTAGAGCAATCCATGGAGCAAGTTTTGTCAACCGTGGTTTTAGGCCGTGCGGCACGAAACGCCGTAAACGTGAAAAACAGGCAACCGCTGGCAGAAATGATAATCGGCGTTTCGGAGACGGCGAAATCGGCAATAACGGGCAACCCCGAATTTACGGAGTTTAGCGAGATTATCGCCGACGAGTTGAACATCAAAAAGCTACGATTTGTGCCGCTTAACGAGATTGAAGAGTACACGGCGTACAAATTCAAGCCGCAGTTGCGAACTTTAGGCCCAAAATACGGGCGGCTTGTGCCAAAAATAACCGATGCACTAAACGCCGCCGCCGCCGACAACATGAAACAGCTAAAACAGGGCATTTTGCACCTAGATGTTGACGGCACGGCTGTAGAACTGACGGAAGCGGACGTTTTAGTGGAAGTTGGCCAGCGGGACGGCTTTGCGGTGCAAATGGAGCGAGACACCAGCGTAGTTTTAGACATTCGCCTTACGCCCGAGTTGATAGAAGAGGGCTATGTGCGCGAGTTAGTCAGCAAGCTACAAACCATGCGAAAAGAGGCAGGTTTTGAGATAATGGACAGAATAACGGTGGGATACAGCGAAAACGCCGTGATTTCCGCCGTATTTGCCCAAAATTTGCAAACTATTTGCAATGAGGTTTTGGCGGACGGCATCTCGCAAGGCGAAATTGCGGGGGCTTACGGCAAAGAATGGGCTATCAATGACCAGAAGTTGGGGTTGTGGGTTAAGAGAGTGGATAAATAGGGGTTGAAAATTTTTTACAGGCAATAGAAATATCAGAAATATCGCAAACCAGACGGGACGGGCGACCCTACAACAACGCCACCCGCCGCCCGTTTGCCCATAAATAAAATTGTCCACATGACATGGCAAAAATTCCCAAAAAAAAATTTGCCACCCCGCAAAATTTCTGCTATAATAAATCCATAACACAACAAATAATCAAAAATAACCAATGGAGGTACTATCATGGATATGGGATTAGTCAGCCTAGCCACGCAAATGAGCCACGCAAACACAATGCGGGAAGTCGGCGTTGGCATGGTGGGCAAAGCACTCGACCAAATGGAACTATTAGGCGAGCAGCTTGCTATGATGATCGATGCAACAAATATAAGCGTTCCAACGGACGGCAGCACAATAGATATAAGAATATAATCAGCAAATAAACCCAAACAGGCGGAGGTTAGCTGTCCACCTGTTTTTTGTTTTTACACCAATCCAAATGTTACAAAAAAATTATTTTTTTGCAACCCTTGACAAAAAAAATTTTTAGCAGTATAATAATCTAAACAACTGAAAAACATTGTATTAAGTGAGGAAGGAGTGTGCTTTGTGAAATCAATTAAAGTGTATTTGGATACTATAGACAAGGTGAAAGGTTTTGTAAATGTAGTTTCTGTCTGTGATGGAGACTTTGACTTGTCTTCTGGTAGGTATGTAGTAGATGCTAAGTCCATTATGGGTATTTTTAGCTTGGATTTAAGTAAAACTTTAACCCTGAACATTCACGATAACGAAGTGGCAGATCGTATATTGCCCCAACTTAAGGCTTACGAAGTTCAGTAGGTGTAACTTGATTTTGGTTTGATTGGCTTGATTGGCTTGATTGCAACATGGTTTTAGTAATAAAATAGTAATGAAACAGTAATAAAACAGCAATAAAACAGTAATAACGGTAGTAAAACAGCAAAGCCTGCCAATTTTTGGTGGGCTTATTTTTTGCTAAAAAATAAAACTTGATTTATTTGCAAATTTTTTTTATAATCTTTATGCAGATAGTTTTATTTAATTTTAATGATGTTAATACGAAAGGGCAAAATTATGGCGGATATTCCAAAAAACAGAAATAAAAATACCGAAGATAAATTTAACTACTATGTTTGTGGTGGTATCGGTATTTTTTTGGGCTTAACTACCTACATTGACGGTTTTTTAGGCTTTTTAGGCGGGTTTTTTTCTGGGATATTATTAGGACTGTTTGGTGTAGCAGGCTATTTTATTCCCGTTATGCTGATTGTTATTGCAGGCGTAAATATTTTTTTTGATATTGTAATAGCCAGCAAATTGTTTATTGCTAAATTTATAGCACTAATGCTGATTTTTATTGCGTTTGCCCATATTTTTGCCGTGCAAAACCAAGAAGATGTTGATTTTTGGCCTAACTTGCAAATGTTATACTCGCAGGGCGGCGCGGACAACGGTGGGCTTATCGGTGGGCTTATTGGTAACTTGCTGCGCAACATTGTCGGCGAAACCGTGGCTATTGTTCTGCTTGTGATTGCCGCTATTGCTGTGCTTGTGCTAATATCGTTGCCCATTATTATTAAATTTTGGCCAAATTTTTCCGATAATGCCAACGATTTATTTGACGATGACGAAGACGACATTAATGACGTTAATGACGAAAACCCCGAATATACCAAGCCGCCAAGCCGTTTTCCTAGCCCTGTAAATTATGAAAGCCATGAACCTAAAAAGCCCACCAAAAAACCAACAAAAACTTCGCCAGCCGCCAAAAGCCCAAAACAACAACCTGCACAACGTATACAAATACACCAACCAACCAGCCAACCGCGCAAACACAGCGTTATCAACATAAACGAAGAATCCAAACGGCAAGATGGCAAAATTTTATTGTTCCACGAAGAAATGAAACCAATTGTTGACAAACCGCCCACAAAAAAGCCAAAAGAACCGAAAGAACTTGAAAAAATATCCCCCATAAAAGATTTAGCAACTGCCGAGGATAGAATGAAAAAAATATTGAATAGTCCAAAAAACGCCAGAAGAAAAACGGACGGTGTAAAAATTCACGCAAACCAAGCAAATGCAGAACAACCAGAAAAATTAGAAGATTAAAAAGATGCTCAAACAACTTGAAAAAATTAGCCTGTACGCCCGAACGGCAACGGGTCAAATAGCCACACGGTTTTGAAGGAGGTAAAATTATGACAGCACAAATATTAGACGGCAAAACTTTAGCCGCCACAATAAAAAAAGAAATAAAGCAGCAAATATCAGCAATAATGGCAGAAAAATCGGAAGAAAAATCGGAAGAAAAATCAGCAGAAAAATCCGCTGTGCCGTGCATTGCGGTGGTGCAAGTGGGCAACGACCCCGCATCTAGCGTGTATATTGCCCAAAAAGAAAAAGCCTGCCTAGAAGTTGGTATGCAGTTTCGCAAAGTAGCCTTGCCAGCAGATACCACTTTGCAAGCATTACTTGCCCAAATTAACAGCCTTAACAACGATAACACCGTGGACGGCTTTATTGTGCAGTTTCCGCTGCCTAGCCACTTTTCCCAAAAAGATGTTTCTGTAATTTTGGCGGCTGTATCGCCCAAAAAAGATATTGATTGCTTGCACCCGCATAATATCGGGCTTATCATGGACGGCACGGCTAACTTTTTGCCCTGCACTCCTGGCGGCATTGTCCGCTTGTTGCAACATTACGATATTCCCATTGCGGGTAAACATTGCGTTATTATTGGGCGTAGCCGCATTGTCGGCAAACCCATGGGAATTTTAATGCTAAACCAACACGCCACAGTTACCTATTGCCACAGCAAAACCACGAATATAACAGAAATTTGCCAGCAAGCCGATATTTTAATTTCTGCGGCGGGTGTGCCGCGGCTTGTTACCGCAAACATGATAAAACCAGGCAGTGTGCTTGTTGATGTGGGAATAAACCGCATAGAACCCAACAACCCCGCCAACCGCAAAATTTGCGGCGATATTGATTTTGACGAATGCGCCAAAAAAGCCGCTTATATAACGAAAGTTCCTGGCGGCGTTGGGCCTATGACCGTTGTAATGCTAATGGTAAACACTTTGCAAGCTAGGTCGATTGTATGAATAACGCTGAAAATAAAGGCACGTTTTACCTACATTCTTTGGGTTGCGATAAAAATTTGATCGATAGCGAAATTATGCTAGGCTTGCTAAAAGAAGACGGCTACACCATTACCACAGAGCCATCGCAAGCGGATTTGATAGTTGTAAACACTTGCGGCTTTATCGAAGAAGCCGTTGAAGAGGGAATAAACGCCATTTTGCAAATGTCAACCTACAAGGACGAAAAAAACGGGCGTTGCAAAACCCTGATAGTTACAGGTTGCATGGCACAACGCTATAACGCCGAAATAAAAAAGACGATACCAGAGGTTGACAAAATTATCGGCACGGCACAGTTTCCCACAATTACCGCTAGTGGCAAAAATTTTGACGTTTTGGATTCCGAACTGTACGCCAAACGAATAACGACAATTCCCATGCACGTGGCGTATGTGAAAATATCGGAGGGTTGCGATAATAACTGCACATATTGCACAATTCCCAGTATAAAAGGGCGTTATCGGGATAGAGAGTTTTCTTCTATAATAACTGAATGCACACGGCTTATCGCAAACGGTGCAAAGGAACTAGTTTTAGTTGCACAAGATACAGCCCGCTACGGCACAGAACTATACAACCGCCCACGCTTACACGAATTACTGGAACGCATAACCCAAATACCCGAAACAAAAAAAACGTCTGAACAATCTGAACAATCTAAACAATCTGAACAATCTGAACAAAGTGGACTTGTCTGGGTTAGGGTAATGTACGCTTACCCAGAGCATATATATGACGATTTAATCAGCACAATAGCAAACACCGCCAAAATAGCCAAATATATAGATATGCCGATACAGCACAGCAACAACAGGATAATCCAAAAAATGGGCAGAAAAAGCAACACGGCGGCATTATTACAACTAACCGAAAAATTGCGGCAAAACGGAATAGCCATTCGCACCACGCTAATAACGGGCTTTCCAGGCGAAACAACGGCAGAATTTGCCGAAATGTGCGGCTTTATCAAACAAGTGCAATTTAAGCATTTGGGCGTTTTTGCCTACTCGCAAGAAAAAGGCACACCCGCCGCTAAAATGCCGAAACAATTAGCAAAATCTACCAAAGAAGAACGCAAAAACAAACTGCTAACGCTACAGGCGGAAATATCCCAAAAAAACAACGAAAAACTAATAGGCAAAATTTTAACCATTATGGTGGACGGAATTATCAGCGAAGATGCCGACAAAATAGCCTATAGCGGGCGTTCGCAATACGATGCCTACGATGTGGACGGTGCAGTATTTTTTGACGCTCCCGCACAGCTTATGAGCGGCGATATTGTGCAAATAAAAATCCTAAAATCTACAAATTATGATTTATACGGTGAATTTTGTGGTATAATGATTGACGAGGTGAACAGCATTGGCGTTTAATATACCAAATTTTTTGATTATTATTAGAATTGTTTTAATACCCGTTTTTTTGGTTGCCTTTTTTTTAAGCGATATTGGAACAATCCGCTGGGCGGCAACGTTGATTTTTTCGGTGGCATCTATTACCGATTATTTTGACGGGCTTTTGGCACGAAAATGGGGTACGTTAAGCAATTTTGGCAAATTAATGGATCCGCTTGCTGATAAAATGCTGGTTTCCGCCGCAATGGTCGCCCTGGTTTATCGGCAAGAATTAGCGGCTTGGGTTGTAATTGTAATAATATCCCGCGAATTTTGGGTTACAGCAATACGAATGTTAGCATTAGAACAAGGCAAAGAGGTAATCGCCGCCACAATGTGGGGCAAACTTAAAACCACCCTGCAAATGACAATGATAATCGTCTACTTAATTGGGCTAACCAGCCCGTTGATAAACATCGGCACTTGGTCTATCATTGTGCCGCTGGGCGAATTTTTGGCGTATTTAACCGTTATCGCAACTATTGTATCGGCGGTAATTTACACGTTCAACGCAAAAGATGTGTTTTTGGCGAAAGGTTGAACGGGCGGATAATATCTGCCCCACCTGCGTACACTTTTATTGAACCATTAGGGATTAGACGGACGGGCGACCGAGACGGTCGCCCCTACGGTCGGCACTATTGTAGGGGCGACCGTCC
>WRKK01000268.1 GCA_009782245.1 Defluviitaleaceae bacterium
ATATATATATATATGCTGATATTAGTGCAGTTAAGATTGCACAAAAATACTTTTGAAAGGAGCGGTTTTCATGAAAAAATTGTACTTTTGCTATTTTAGCCATATTTGTCATTAGTGCTTGCACTAATGACCCTGATGTCGGCGGCACAGCAACAGTTCCAGTACCAACGGTTGAAACTCCTGTCGCAACAGGCGATTCCGCCGCCGCCGAGCCAGTAACCGAAATACCAGAAATGACCGAAGAAGAACCCCTTATAGCAAAACATTTCTCAAGAACAGATTTGGGAGGTGCAACCGTCAAAATTCAGAACAAGCACAGGCAACGAGAGGCATCTACAGCCCTAAAGATGAAAAAAATGAAAACCCTGTAAATGCGGCATTAGCGGTGGTTCGCAGGGATTACGCTGAAGAAAAATTTAATATTACTCTCGAACTTGTGGAACTTTCTGGAATAGACTGGAATGGCGTTCCGAATCATAATTAAACGCTTATGAAAGGGCGGTTTTATTATGAAAAAATTGTACTTTTTGGCTATTTTAGCCATATTTGTCATTAGTGCTTGCACTAATGACCCTGATGTCGGCGGCACAGCAATAGTTCCAGTACCAACTGAAACTCCTGTCGCAACAGGCGATTCCGCCGCCGAACCAGCAACCGAAATACCAGAAATGACCGAAGAAGAACGCCTTATAGCAGAACATTTCCCAGGAACAGATTTGGGCGGTGTAACCGTCAGAATAAGCACAGGCAGCGGCATTTACAGCCCTGAAGACGAAAATCCCGTAAATGCGGCTTTGGCGGTGGCTCGCCGAGATTACGTTGAAGAAAAATTTAATATTACTCTCGAACTTGTGGAACTTTCTGGGATAGACTGGAATGCCGTTCCGAATCACATTACAGCCTCCCTTGCCGCTGGCGACCCAATGTTGCACATATTTGGGGCAGCCAATGCAGGAAGTTGGTTGCCGCCCATGGCAAATCAAGGTATTTTGGTTGAGGGCGGTCAATGGATCGTGGAGAATTTTCCGCCAAGTTGGTGGCAATATCACAGCGAACACTTGGGGCGAATATACGGCTTTATGACCACCGCCGATTACGCTTGGGATATTTTGGCGTTTAACACGCAACTTGTCTTGCAAGCTGGCATGGACAGAACTCCACAAGAAATGTTCATGGCGGGAGAATGGCATTTGGACGATTTTTACGCCTATCTTTCGCTATTAAACTCGCTTTTGCCGCCCGATATTATAACGATAGGTATGTCAGCAACAAATTGGCAACGTGGAGCGGCTTTCGCAAACGGCGGCTATTTCAAGCACCCGCGCACTCATGTACCAGGCTATCTTAACGAGGCGTTTTTGCAACCCGCTCGCACACTGCAACAGTTGATTGCAAGCGGAATACATATGCAGCCAGTATTTTTGCCCGAAGAAGAAAGTGCTATTTCTGGCGGAATTTGGTCGTTTGGTGCAGAAATGGGCAGCCCCATTGGAGAATTTTTAGACGGAAACATGGCTATGGTTCTTGCGAACACGTGGCATTTTGGGGAAATAGCCGCCAATTTTGAGTTTGGCATTGTGCCGTTTCCTTGGGGCGACAACGTAACTTTCCCCGCATCGGGCGATTGGCGCGATTTGCGTATAGAAAACCCTGCATATAACAGCTTTTCCAACGATGCCAGCACAAACCTGCTGATACAAGGTGCTCCCGCAGGGCTTAACCACGAGGTAATGACAAATATAATCTTCTCGCTGTTGCCAGACAGGGGCTTAAATCTCATAGAAGAACGGGAACGACACGCCCAAGGCTTGCCCGAAATAGCCACTCCTGGCGGTATGCACGATCTTTGGTCAGATTTGGATCGTGAAATTTTCCGCTGGTACGCCTCAAACCCGCTTTGGGAGCCTTTGATGTTGGTTGGCACTCCGCAAGCCTTTCACACCATATGGCAAAATGCAATGGCTACTGGTGCTGATTTAAGAACAGCTTTTTCCGCCGTTATTGGCGAAGATGTTTGGACTATGTACATAGCAGGTACAATCTTATTAGAAGATGTGCCAGAATCAGTACGCCTGCAAGCTGAAGAGTTTGATGCTGGAAGAGTTTGGCGCTAGTTTTGTAGCTGATATAGAAAAAAACGGGCGGCCGAGGACGTTTGCCCGTTTGCCCATTCCGATTATTGCCAAATTATGAATTACCTAATTTGCCCACGGGGATTTTTAGTATCGTATCTTCTGCAAACCCAACCAAATCCTATAAGCCGCCAAATACAACAAAATTCCCAAAACTAATTTGTAAATTTTGCAAAGGTATGTTCAAAACCGTAAGAACTACAGCACTTACCAGAAGAAACACAAACGATACGGCGGCAACTATTCCGCTTGTGATTAGCGGTGTCTTAAAACTGCCAGGGGCGGGTTGCTCCGTTTTTTGGCGACCGAACAGCAGGTATATTACAATTCCTACAAAGTTTGGCACAAGCAACACAACCAAAACCCACAAAAAAGGCGGCTGCTCCGATTTTACTTTTGCATCGGTATAAGTCCACAATGCCAAAAATACCGCAAAAAGCAAGCCGCCTATAATAAACACAAACACAGCTGTTAACATACTGGATTCTAAAGTCATAAAAATTCCTCCTTAAAAATTTCACACATCGGCAAAATCTCGCTCAACCCGAAACTCCCCCGCCTTAACCGCTAAAAACACCGCAAATCCTAAAATAACGGGGTAAAAAGCCATAAATGCCAAACTTTCCACAAAATTAATAACTGCAAAATTTTCGCTATAAACGCTTAAAAAACCAGTCCCCGTATTACCAATCCAATGCACAACAACGCAGACCAATATATTTTTTGAATAAACATAAGCCGCACAAAACGCCACGCCAAAAACAGTAGCAAAAAGAAACACAAAAACACCGCCGCCAATATGGGTAACTCCAAACGCAAGCCCGCACAAAAGAACAAACACAACTCTTTTTGCAACAGTTTTACTCCACAAACTCGACAAAAAAATCAAAAATGCCGTCATTAACAACCCTCTAAGCAACAGTTCCTCAAAAAATACCCTTGCAAACTCATGCAGGGCAATCCAAGCCACGTAGGCAACGGTATCATTGCCAAAATTATAAATAGTAGCAACAAAATAAGGCAGTCCAATCATCAACGCAAGCACTATCGTTGGCACAATCGCAAACAATCCTTTTGCAAAGCCCTTTGTGGAGAACACAAACCGAAAACCGTTGCTATCGGTTATTATTCCCAAAAGTGCTATCGCTGGCACGGAAAACAACAGCCAAAAAATAATATTTGCAGGGTTTACGCTAGGCGGAATGTCCACCTCAATAGCAATGGACGGCGTAAAATTTATAACCACCGCACTCACCACTATAAGTGCCGCTAAAATGCCGCATATCGCCAATAAAGATGCAATTATCGGCGTTTTGGCAAACGCACTTTGCAACTTGGCTTTATTGGACGTATATTGTACCATAGCTTGCGAATCTAACACGTTGTTACCTCCTTTTTGAATTTTAATCTGATACAATCCCATTATACAGCAACATACAGGCATTGTCAAGGGGAATATAAAAAAATGCGGACGGATAATTAACTTATCGTGAAAAAGCCTCCTCTTTATTGGCTTGCTTTATTGGCTTGCTTTATTGACTTGTGGCTCTTTCCGCAAGCTGATTTATATTGTAAATGCGGGATTCCCGCAAATTACCACTAGGGTAGCTAAAAATGAGCCTGTACTCGTTTTGCAAATTCGGCAGAATATCGTTCAAATAGGGCAAAATTGCAAGCGTTTCGCCGTTTGCGTTCAGCAAAACGCCAAAAACGCTCCCGTCTGCCCGTAAATACTGCGTTACGATGTAATTTTCCGCCTGTGTTACGTATGTCAAAAAAGCGTCCTGCTCCAGTTCCCGTAGGAAATTGCCCGTTGCCACGCTGTACGCGCGCGGCGGGCTGTGCAACGGCGATTCTATGCGTAAAGTGTCCGTGTAAAACACCTCAAACAGGGTCAAATCAATCGCCGCGCCCGTTTCTTCAAATAAAACTGTGCCGTCCTGGGCAGAGAACGCCCTTATAGTGCCGTCTCTGTAGGTTATTTCCAAATAATCGCCTTGCGGCGTTCGTCTAAATTGCTGGTCGTGTATCTCGCTTGCGTTTGGGATTGGCACGTCCGCTATAAGAGTGCCGTCCATGCTGTACAGCCGAAACTGGTCTATTGCGAAGATTTTTACCCGTTGCCAGTCCGTGGTCAAGCGGGCTTGGTGGTTGCGGTTCTGCCAAAAAGCGGGGTTAAACGTAAAAATATTGGCGTGTTCGTTGGTTTGCAGCCGCAAAATGCGTACGTTGGGCACGTCCAAAGTGGCTACCAGAGCCGTGTTGCCCATGATTTGCACCATTGTTGCGGCGGTTTCGCTCGCCGTTATTAGGTTTGCGAAAACGTCAAAAATCTGGATTTCTGTGGTGGCGGCGGTTGGGTTGTCAACCGCAATAATTGCGTGGTCGGCGGCGACCGCAAAGGCGGCGATGTTGTACGGCGTGGTTACTATCGGAATCTGCTCGCCCGTTGCGATGTCTATCTGCACCAAAATATTTGCGGTTTGCACAAAAATTCCACGCTCGTCCGCCGCCGTGATAAACGGCGTGGGCGATTCAAAGCCGCCGACCTGTTCCCAGGTGGCGGTGTGCAGCACAACAAACTCGGATTGTCCCTGCGATATTGCCGAAAACGCAAAATAATCGCCGTAAAATCCGCCGTCAAAGCGGAAAAAGCCCGAGGTTTCGTCAAAAAATTGGTTGGTAAACGGCGGATATTGCAAGCTATACAGCCAAAGTTCGCCGTTTTCAAAGCTGACGGCGAGCAGGGTTGCGTTGTTGTTTATCGCTAATAAATTCTCGTGCGGGTTGGCAAAAATATCGTTTGCAACGACCCGCTGGCGGTTGCCGCCAAAGTCAACGTTTGCGATAAGTTCGCCGTTTGCGGTGCTGTGTACGGTTGCGAAAGTGTTATCCCGATAAATGCCCGCAACGGTGGATTTATCGGCGGAAATGGCGATTGCGGTGGCGGGTTCGTCCGCTTGCCACAGGTTCGCACCCGTGATAAAATTGTGAGCCGCCAAGCCGTTTGCCCCCGCAAAAATAACCGTGTCTTCCGCCAAAAATCGGACTTCCGCCAGCGCGGAGTTCACGGTGGGCAAGATTGCCAAAACGTTGCCCGTTTGCGTGTTAAAAATGGTGGTGCTGCCAAGGTGGATAACGGCGGCGTGTTCCTCCGAGAACGGCGAAACCGCCAAAAATAGCGGGTTGGCGGGTAAATCCACAATAATATGCGGCTTAAAGCCGTCCGCCAAATCGTAGACGTTCAGGGCGTTTGTGAGTGCCAGTTGCCCCTGCGGCGTGTGCCGAATCTCCAGCGAGGAGAGGGCGAAACTGACGGCGGCTTGCGTGTCGTCCGCCTGGTGGGCTGTTGCGGATTGCTCCGCCAGCAACAGGGCGGTTTGCAGCTGTTCCCTCTGTTGCAAGCCAACAAACGAGGTTGCGATTCCCGCCAAAAAAAGCAGAGTAAAAACGGCGGCGGCGGCGGCGCGCACACGGCGAAAACGGCGGATTCTGTGGTCGTTTTTGCGAATATTGTTGAGGGCTTGCAGCATTTCGGCGGCGGTCTGCCAGCGGTTTTCCTTGCGGGGCTGCATTGCTTTTGCGATAAAATGAACGAGTGCGGGGCTGTATTTTTGCGTGATTTTCCTGTCCCGTTTTTGGTCTAGCCCGATAAACGGCAGCACTTCGGCGGCGTTTTGGGCGGGGCGTACGCCAGACATCACGTGGTACAGCGTTGCACCAAGGCTGTAAATGTCCGATTGCGGCGTTAGCAGGATTTTTTTGCCGCTTGTGGCGGAATTACTGGGGTTGCTAGGGTTTGTGGGAACGCTCGGTGCGTTGGGCGATTTTCCGAACGATTGCATGGAGAAAGTGGCGTTGGGGTCGCCGAAATCCACGCCGTAATGCTCGGGCGATGCGTAACCCTGACTGCGTCCGACCGCAACCGCGCCCTCTTCGCCCAAAGCGAGGGCGATATTGTAGTCGATGAGATACGTTTCGCCGTGCGGCGTTATCATAACGTTTGCGGGTTTAATGTCGGCGTGCAGGATACCGTGCGGTGGGCGGCTATGCAAGTAAATAAGGGCTTCCAGCAGTTGCCGAGCCATGTTAATAATTTGTGCCTGGTTAAAGTTAAAGTCCATTTTCAGCAGGTTATCAAGGCTATTGCCGTCGATGTAGTCCATAACGGTGTACACAATCTCGTTTTCCACGACAAAATCGTACACTTGCGGGATATTGCTATGGTGCAAATTCTTCAGCGAGTCCGCCTCACGCCGCAAGTTCTCCAGCCGAGTTTGCGACGACTGCGGCGGCGACCCCGAAGAAACGCCACTCTTCCCCACCATTGCCACCGTTTTTTTATCCGCCTTTAATATAACCTTTTTGTACAGCCGCAAGTGTTCAGCGAGGTACACAATCCCGCCACCACCCGAGCCAATCTCTCCTATTATCTGATACGTATCCGCTATTATCATCTCAACGCCCCTGTTTGCCGTATTCTGCGTCCAACTTCCTATTAAGCACCCCGCCATAAATCTTCAGCCCAATCGCCGCAACAATCCCGCCAATCACGGCAGTAGCCGTCATGCCAATCCCAACATACAATAAAAATTCCATTTTTTTACCCCTTTCAAAAAATTAAAACCGTGGGCGCTGCCCACACCCGCAAGGGAGCGCGCCCCCTTGACCCCGCACATTTTTTGTTGTCATTTTGTGCGGTTTTGCTAATTTGCTAATTTTTTTCGCCAACGTTTTGTGCAATTTGCCAATTTTCGCCTCAAGCCAATAAAAATTTTACGGGGTCAAGGGGCGAAGTCCCTTGCGGGTGTGGGCAGCCTGCCCGCCGGCAGGCGGGCGCCCACGGTTTTGGCTTTTAGCAGTCAAATTTCAGTTCGGCGTTGCCTAGTTTTATCAAGTCGCCTGTGGCTAGGGCTGTGGGGGTGTTGTTGGGGATTCTTACGCCGTTTATGTAGGTGCCGTTTTTGGAGGATAGGTCTGTAATGCAGTATTGGTCGTTTAGCAGGTCGATTTGGGCGTGTTGCTTGCCGATGTACCTGTCTTGGTCGAATGCGTAGCCTGCTGCGCTGGGCTGTCTGCCTATGATAAAGGGCGTTTGTAAGATTTCTACGGTTTCCGTTACCGAGCCTAATTTTATTATTTGTAGAATCGGCTGGCTTTGGAAGATTGTTGCGTCTGGGTTGTCTGCGCCGTCCGCGCCGTATTCGTCTAGGAACATTGTTTCTTCGCTATGGGGTGCTTGTTCGGTAAACGTTGGCGGTGCTGACTGTTGTGCGGACTGTATTGGTTGCATTGGCTGTGCAACTGGGATTGGCGTTACTTGTGCCTGTGGGAACGGCGTTTCGCCGCTCTGTCCGCTGAAAATTCCGCCAGTTACCTCTTCGCCTTTTTTGCCTTTTTTGTTCTTTTGATCCAGTTTTGCCTGTGCTTTTGCCGCCGCTTTTGCCTCTTTCGCCTCACGTGCGGCTTGTTTCGCCGCCTCTTTTTCTAGCTTTTTCTGCTCTTTTTTGCTAAGACCAGAATAATCTGGCGGGGCGGCGGGTTGGGCGGGCTGTCCGCCTTGTCCGCTGAACATTCCGCCCGATTGCGGTATTTGTGCAGTTTGCCCGTCTAATCCACCTCGCCCGAATATCCCGCTAAATATACCGCCCTTTGGTTGCGGGGCTTGCGGGGCTTGAACATTGAGGGGTTGTGTCGGCGGGGCTTGCTGTTGCATTTGTGGTTGCATTTGCGGCGGCACTTGCGGCGGCATTTGCGGTTGCACTTGCGGCGGCATTTGCGGCGGCTGTTGGATTGGCGGACGTTGCACCTGTTGCGGTGGTTTTGGGCTTACCAACTCTTTTTTCAGCGTTGTATAAATTTCTCCCGCCTCGTAAACGGACGTGTTTTCGCTAACTTTCCACAGCCGTGCGATTATGCCCTGCCACTCAATATTACTGGGGTCGCCGACAAATTTCCGCATTAGCGAATAAACTTCCCGATTCAGTTCACTTTCCGACAAAATCGGCTCTATTAGCGGTGCGTAAATAAACCGCACGTCAAAACTTTGCGGGTTAATGTAGACAAATTCTTCCGTAAGCAGCAAATTATGGCAACTTGCCTGATAGTCGGTGCATTGCAACACGGCATCGGTTACATTTTTCATAAACGCCACAAAATTTTGGGGCGACATTTCTCTGTCAAAATTTTTCAAACTAACAAAGTCGTCCGCCGCAACATCAAAGCTAAGCAAATACTCGCCATCAACCTCCGAGCCGCTAAACGGCACAACAAACCCTGGCTTGGCATACATAATCGTCCGATAAGCCGCCAAGTCCACTCCCTCTTTTATCTCCAGCGTTACATATGTCCGCCCCAACTTAACATCTCTACCCATTTGTTTTTCTATATCGTACAAATTCAACCCTCCTAAAACTAAAGTCAAAACCGTGGGCTCTGCCCACACCCGCCAAGGGCGCTGCCCCTGGACCCCGCAAGGGACTTCGCCCCTTGACCCCGTAACATTTTTTGTTGATTTGTGCAAATTTGCCAATTTTCCAATCTTCTTTTGCCAATGTTTTATACAATTTGCTATTTTCGCCCCCAACCAATAAAAATTTTACGGGGTCAAGGGGCGAAGTCCCTTGCGGGTTCTAAGGGCAGCGCCCTTAGCGGGGTGTGGGGCAGCGC
>WRKK01000269.1 GCA_009782245.1 Defluviitaleaceae bacterium
GAGCAGAGCAGAGCAGAGCAGAGCAGAGCAGAGCAGAGCAGAGCAGAGCAGAGCAGAGCAGAGCAGAGCAGAGCAGAGCAGAGCAGAGCAGAGCAGATCCGTAGCCTAAACTCCGTCTTTTTCTCGTGCCACGAAAAAATTTTTTATAACACAAGCTAAAACATATCCGCATTGCGGAGGGTTTGCTTGTGTTTTTTGTTTGGAAAAACCCGAAACCCAGCAATCCAAGCAAAAAAGGCAAAATACGCCTAACAAAAAGCCCGCAAGGCTTGCAAGCACACACAACCCTTGAAAACAGGGTCGCACCACAAAATTACACTTACTATAGGAGGAACACCATGCAAATATTTGGCAAAAAAATATCTAGCACCATGGGTAGCATGAAACTGGAGCGAGATATACAGGAACTAGAAACCAAAAAGCAAACGCTGGTAATGTCGGTAAATAACGAGATAGGCACACTAAAAGGACACATTACAGCTAAATTCACAGAAATAGGTGCAGAATCGTATAATTTGCACGTACGTGGCGAATTTTCCGAAGAATACTTCGCAGAAAAATTTGCCGAAATAACCACCTTGGAACAAACCATAAAAGAGCGGGAAGCCAAAATTGCCGAAATAAGCGGCCGCTACAACGAAGAGATAACTCTGCTAAAAAACCTAACGCCCGATATAGCACCCGCACCAGTTGCAGCACTCGGCAGATGCACCGCTTGCAACGCCGTGCGTATTGAGGGCGATGCGTTTTGCCGTGGTTGCGGTAGCAGGTTTTAGGTTGAACAAAATACACATTGTAAAGGAGCTAGAAAAATGCTTAATACTCAACGAATTATTTTACTGATAATTGCGGCGGTTGGAATTGCCTCGCTGTTTTTGCCTTGGGCTACAATAACTCCCGCTAGTGTAGGGGCTGGTTTTGGAGGTGAGATTGGCGGATTTATAGGCGGTGCATTGGGCGGCGCACTAGGCGGTGCAGGCGTGAATCTTGATGTAACCATAAACGCCTTCGATTTTTCGGAAGCTACAGACGGCGGCTTTCACGGTGCAATAGGGATAATTATTTTCGCATTAGCGGGAATTATCGCCGTCGCTATAGGCGACAAAGCCGACAAGCTAAATCTCACAGGAAAAGCAATAATTGCACTGGCGGGGCTTGTTGCCGCTGGGCTAGGGGCGTTGACCCTGTTCAACGATATATTTAACATAGCCGACATTGGTAGCGGCGTGTTTTTGTTCCTGCTATCGGGGCTGGGGTTGCCAGTTGTCGCACTGGTGGGCGGCTCTAGCACCGTGCAAACGGCGTATGCACCGCCAGTTGCCCCGCCGCCGCAAATGCCGCAAGTGCAAATGCCGCAAATGCCGCAAGCAACGGTTGCAACAAAAGCGGCGTTTTGCCCATCGTGCGGCGTGAAAACAGAGGGCAATGCGGCGTTTTGCCCTGCTTGTGGGGGTAGGTTTTAGTAAATCAAAATTAAGGATGAATTTTTATGTTTTGCCCGAAATGCGGCAATTGCACTAATCCAAGCAACATCAAAATTCTAAATGCAACAAAAGTAACAAAAACGCTGTTTTTTAGCAAACATCTCAATTTGAATTAAAAAAAATACGACAAACAGAAAGGTTGATTAAACATGATGAACAGGAAATTTTTGGTTTTAACAGTAATTTTAGCTGTGTTGCTAGTTTTGCCGAGTACGGTTTTTGGAGCAACCACTCGTCCCGCAATGGGGCAACAACAAGTGGGCGGCAGTGCAGTTTGGGTAGCAAACCACAATATGTTTTCAACAATATCAGTAGGGGCATACCATACTTTGGCAATCGATACATCAGGCGTACTTTGGGCTTGGGGCGATAACAGCGAGGGTGCAGTAGGAGACGGCACAACCACTTACCGCAGTACGCCAGTTCGCATAATGGAAAACGTTGTTGCCGTGAGTGCAGGCTCTTTCTTAGGTCATTCATATTCCTTGGCGTTGCAAAATGACGGCAGTTTGTGGGGCTGGGGACATAATTTTTGCGGAAATTTGGGAGACGGCACAAACGTAAATCCCCGCATTAGCCCCGTCCGCATAATGGCCAATGTAACTGCTTTTTCCACGGGTGCAGGGCATACGCTTGCAATCGACACGCAGGGCAGACTTTGGGCTTGGGGACGGAATAATTTTGGCGAACTGGGCGATGGTACGACCACTTGGCGCAATAGTCCAGTACAAGTGGCGAGCAACATTGTACAAGTGTCCGCAGGGGCTGGCTTTTCCATGGCAATTTCTGCCAACAACGAGTTGTTCGCATGGGGCGGAAATAACGTGGGGCAACTGGGCGATGGCACAACAACGAACCGCAACCGCCCAACGCTCATTGGCGAAAATATCGTAGATGTTTCGGCGGGAACTACACATTCTCTGGCAATCGATACATTAGGTGTGCTTTGGGCTTGGGGTAGCAATTCCGCAGGGCAACTGGGCGATGGCACAACTACAAATAGGCTAATTCCTGTAGTAATCATGGAGAATGTTGTAGGAATTTCTGCCACTCGATATATACCCACAACGGGAAATGTAACTGGAAGCAGTATGGCATTAACGGTGGACGGTAGATTATTTACATGGGGCAATAATACAAACGGGCAACTGGGAGACGGTACAACCACCAACCGCAACCGCCCAACTCAAATACAGCAAAACATAATCGCTGGCTCCATGGGTTTGACTTCCGCCGCCGCTGTACAAAATGACGGCACGTTGCTTGTGTGGGGTGCAAACAATAGAGGTCAACTGGGCGATGGAACAACCACTCAACGGACTTCGCCTGTGCAAATTTCGGGTATTAGAATAATGTTGCCACTACATCGTCCGTTTGCGGGTAATGTAACTGTATCGATACCCTCTGCAAATGAAGTGCAACAGCCTACTGTGCACTCCTCTTCTATGCTCAACAATAACTGGGGATTTTTTAACAATATTTCCCATACGGTGGCATCGACATTTAGGCACACTTTGGCATTACGAAATGATGGCACTTTGTGGGCTTGGGGAGCGAATACTGACGGTCAACTTGGAGATGGCACGAGAACAACAAGAACTCGACCAGTCCGCATTATGGACAACGTTGTTGCCGTTAGTTCAGGATCTTTTGGACATAGTAGCGGATATTCTCTTGCTCTCACTAGTAACGGTGTTCTATACGGATGGGGTAACAATAATAGTGGACAACTTGGCAACGGCTCATCGAGAATACGTCCTAGCAGAATAATGGACAATATTGTTGCATTTTCCACTTCAAACGCCCATACATTAGCAATCGACAATCAAGGTAGATTGTGGGCTTGGGGTAGCAATTCCGCAGGGCAGCTTGGCGACGGCACAACAACCAATCGCTCACGCCCCGTTCAAATTGGCGAAAACATAGTGTCCGTTTCTGCAGGTGCAGGACATTCTATGGCAATAGACGCATCAGGAAATCTCTTTGCTTGGGGCTCAAATTCTAACGGTCAGCTTGGAGACGGAACAACGACAAACAGAAATCGCCCCGTCCACATAGGGAGTAATGTAGCAGATGTGTTGGCAGGTGCTAGGCATACTTTGGCAATCGATTTTGACGGCAGTCTGTACGGTTGGGGTTCTAACGGTGCAGGGCAACTCGGCGATGGCAGCACTACCGACCGCCATAATCCCATTTTTATCATGAATAATGTTATTGCAATCGGTGCAAATAACAATGCACGTACGGGACACGACAGAATGGGCAACAGCCTAGCAGTTACATCGGACGGCACATTATATTCTTGGGGTTGGAATAATTTTGGTAATGTAGGAGACGGCACAACTACAAACAGACATCGCCCCGTACCGATTATGACCCATGTTGCCGCCGTTTCCGCTGGAAGTAGTGCAGGGGCTGCGGTGCGAACGGACGGCACTTTGTGGACTTGGGGTGAAAACGAAGGCAATATCGGGGACGGTACAACGATAAATCGCCATTCCCCCGTACAAGTGCTAGACATTGACAACATCATGCTCCCAACAAATCGTCCATTTGTCATGCCACCCGCCGCAACAACTCCGCTACCTGCACCAACTATCGGACTTGAAATCGACACCCTAGCAATAACAGTAGAATATCGCCACGATACAGTAATCATCACATATCGAGACACGGTGTTAATGCTTACTTTGTCGGGTTTCACGGCGTTTGGTGTCCAATATTATCCAATTTTGGAGGCATTAGCGGCTTTCGGTGCAGAGATTTCACTTAATCAACAAACGCAGACAATAATTATCGAACTTGGAACAACAATCATACATATTCCGCTAAATCACGATACAGTTGTGATAAACGGCACACCGCACACAATGAATTTTTTCCCAATAATCATTGAAGACAGGGTTTTTGTTCCGCTTGCAGTACTAGAACTTATTGGTATGACGATAAATACTGAAGTTGACAGGGTTTTTGCCGAAAATCTGCACATTATCTACCGTGGCAACCGATATGATCTAACTTTGCCCGTTATGAATATAAACGGCGAGTTCATGTATCCATTCCGAGAAATTGCAGAAATAATCGGTGCAACGGTTACTTGGGACGCAAATATGCGAACGGGTTCGGCGGCGTTTAATAATTTCTTCTCTACGTTTACGGTAAACCAAAACGTCTATATCGATAATGGCATAGCCCGCAACCTGACGCGCGGAGTTGTTCCTTTCATAATAGGCGACAGAATATATCTTCCGATACGTTACGTTGTGGAGCCACTTGGCTTGCGGTTTAGGCTTGATAGTGTGAATAACGCAATTATTATAGAGTAATAAAGTAATCTTCCCCCAATCGGCTTTTTGCGATCGGTTGGGGGAATCTACTTAATAGAATACAGTAGCATAAAGGAGGAACATCATGCAAATATTTGGCAAAAAAATATCTAACACCATGGGCAACATGAAACTGGAGCGAGATATACAGGAACTAGAAACCAAAAAGCAAACGCTGGTAATGTCGGTAAATAACGAGATAGGCACACTAAAAGGCCTTATTACAGCCAAATTCACAGAAATAGGTGCAGAATCGTATAATTTGCACCTGCGCGGCGAATTTTCCGAAGAATACTTTGCAGAAAAATTTGCGGAAATAAACGCCTTAGAACAAACCATAAAAGAGCGGGAAAGCAAAATTGCCGAAATAAGCGACCGCTACAACGAAGAGATAACTCTGCTAAAAAACCTAACGCCCGATGTAGCACCCGCACCAGTTGCATCACTTGGCATATGCACCGCTTGCAATGCGGTACGCATAGAGGGCGATGCGTTTTGCCGTGGTTGCGGTAGCAGGTTTTAGGGAGATGATGGCAAAATATGGAACTTTTAGGATTCATTGATGGCGGTGCAGGGCTTGTAGGGCAAATCGGCGGCGGAATCGGGGCAATTTTAATCATTGTCGGCGGACTGAATGCCTTTTTTGGCTATAAAATTTTCAAAATTTTAATCACGGTAATTTCCTTTATTATCGGCATGGCTGTTGGCGTGGTGCTTTTTGGTGCTATGGCAGGTAGTATAGGTTTTGGAATAATTTTGGGGTTGGCGTTCGGCGTGGGCTGTGCGGTGCTGGCTGTCAAATTCTATTTCTTCGCTGTTTTTCTGTATTGTGGGCTGTGGGGCGGAGTTTTGGGATTTTTGTTGTCAGACGGTAATTATGCAGTGGCGTTAATTTTGTTCGTTATTGTGGGCTTTGTCGGTGCTTACCTCGAACGGCACGTTATTATACTGTCCTCGGCTTTGGGCGGCGGTGCGGCACTCGGAATTGGACTTGGGCTGTTGCTCGGCGTGTCGGGAATCGGCGTGTATATTTTTCTGATATTTTTAGCATTTGTAGCTGGTGCGATCGTGCAGTACAAAACCAACGCTAATACTGTGGTTAGTACCGTTCAAAATTCTCAAGCCGATTCAACGCCTTACACACCACCACAGCCGATCATGCCAGTTGCTAAAAGTCTTTTTTGTCCGCATTGTGGGCAAAAAACCCAAGGTGCAGCCACATTTTGCCCTGCTTGTGGGGGTAAATCTTAGGATTGCCCTAAACCAAGGGTTTGTGCATACTGTTACGCAAAATTTTTAGCAAATATGGGCTTTGCGGAGCGGGAGTGTAAAATTTAACAAATCGAAATAATACCGAAATAACAAGGAGGAATTTTTATGTTTTGCCCAAAATGCGGCACAAAAGTAGAGGGCGGTAATTTTTGCCAAAAGTGCAACCCACCCAACAAAAAATCAAGCAAACGTCTAATTTTTATTTTGACAATAGTATTTATCGGGGCGACAGTTGGCTTTGGCGGCAACTGGATTTTGAACGCTTTTTTTCTAAGCGAACCCATTTACTATCCTAATGAAACCGTCATTCACAGCCAGCCTGAAGAAAGCAATCCAGAACAGCCAGCAGCTTATTTTTCGGAAATCGCTACCGCAGAGAATATTCCTGAAATCCCTGCAACCGAGAAATTTGAAGAGGAATTTGAAAACGATATAGAACCCGAACCCGCAGAACTCGCCTACATAAACCTAACCAACATACAAACGAGAATAATCGCCCACCGCAATCAATCTGCCGAAAACATGGCAAATGCTTTTTCACAAATAACCTCGTACAGCCCGTATTTTCAGCGTTTTCACATAAATATGCCGCCAGGGGTTTCGTTAGCGGATAACTTCCACACATTCGCAAGGGGCGAAATTCTAAGCGAAGTGGATATTTTGCTTGGCGGCACGGCTCTTTTCGCCGCTTATGAATGGTACAGCAATATCACAGGTGCAATCGAAACCGTCAACAGCCTTTTCAACGTTAGCCGCACGCCGACTGCCCTAATGGCAACCGTCGCCACCGATATGTTGCCTTTCAACACGCTATTGCTTGAAATTGAGCAAAACGGGCTTTACGATATGTTTTTGGCACAGCACGCTTTTGGCAATTTTATACAACGCATCGCATCTGTCAATAGTATTTATGAAAATAGTTGGCTGTACATGGCGGAACATATGGTCATGTTGAACTGGTACAGCCAATTTGTAGCACATGAACATATGGCGGAAATGCTGGCAAATTTGCACATTGCAGAAGAATTGCCCGAACCGTCCGAGGAAGAAATTTCATTCATTGTGGCGGCAATCGAAAATTCTTTGAACAATGCCCGTTCTTTTATTACAGCAGGTTTTGGTTGGGACGAGTTTGGCAATGATTTATTCCGTGCCCAAACGATTAACCCGATTGAACTAAATTTTGATGGTCCACGCACCGTGCATATGGAGCGAAACAATATTCTGCGAACAAGTTTTGCGGATTTGGCGTTTAGCGGAATTTTCGGGTTGCTGATGTCCACAGGCTTGGAAGATAACGCCAATCGAACACAACGCTCGCTTTTTACCTCGCTAACTAGGCTGAATAATTTTGCTGCAAATGCCGTAAACGCCGATATTGCGGAGTTGAACGCCTTAAAAGCAAGCATCGATTTGCAAGCGGATTTTTTTAACGCTCTCATAGAAAATGCGGAAAACGAGGAGTTTTTGCCTTATTTTGCGGCGTTGGCGGCTCTGCTTGCCGAATCGGAATCCGATTTTTATGACTGGATTTCCTTTGACCGCCTAACTGCCGATTTTATGATAATTGGTTCTCGCACCATCGCAAAGTTGGATATTTTGATAGATTTGTATACGTTCGCCCTAATGGAAAGTGGCGAACGGACGGCGTTTTTGCAAAGTTTGAGTGCCATACAGGATAATATTTTCACGCATATTGGGTTTTCGGACGTGAATCCTGCGTATTTGACAATGTTTCAGGTGGCGGCTATCGGCTTAAAACGTGAACTTATAACGGATTGGATGGAGATTGGAAACGCCGTAGATACACACGTGCGAAATGCTGTTAGCGGTAACTTTGGGCTAAATTATGCAACAATAAGCGAGCCACGTAACGAACGATTTGTATTTATCGAGGAGAGGACTTTCAATAGTGGTTGGACTACAGATTTTGTAACCTTTTACAATTTGGACGGCGGAATAATTTACATTGGACACGTGGCACAAGGGCTGTCCGCTTATTTTGATGGTTTTGGCAACCTAATCTACGCAACCGATGACGAAAGTTGGCGGGAGCGTATTGAGGGCAATGTACAGGTTAGCGAATGGCTATTTGAAAATGCACTTAGATTTTCGTTGCCGCATTATCAGTCGTTGCGGCATTTGCGTGGCTGATAAATTTATAAGGAGGAATTTTTATGTTCTGCCCAAAATGCGGCACAAACGCCGCAAACAGCAACTTCTGCCCAACGTGCGGAGCAAATTTGAAACCCACAACTAAAAGCACCAAAATTAAACCAGCGATACTTGCCATTGTAGCAGTTGCGATTATTGGGATTACTGGCGGCTTTTTGGCTATGCAGACTTTTCTGGATAGTCTAGATAGCATTGTAGTGATAAACGGCGAGGAATTTAGCACCCTGCACACAACAGAGTTTGATTTGTCGGGTATTCCCTTAGATGCCGAAATAATAGACGCTTTAAGACAGTTGCCGAATTTAGAACACTTGACTTTGGGAGTGGTTAGTCGGGAAAGGTTAATGTATATACCGCAATTTGCAGATTTTGAAAGTTTGAGGAGTATAGAGATAGACGGAAGAACCATAGATGATTTGCAAATTTTTGCGGATTTAGGCAATCTGACTGGTTTAAGTTTTACAGAGGGGTTGCCTCTAGTGAACAATATAATCCCGCTACTTAGACTTAGCAATTTGACGGACTTGTACTTACGTTTGAATAACCAAGTAGCCAGCATAGCCCCACTTGCCAGCCTTACC
>WRKK01000270.1 GCA_009782245.1 Defluviitaleaceae bacterium
TTAACCCAAGAACCATTAAAAATTTTGCGGGGTCAAGGGGCGAAGTCCCTTGCGGGGTGTGCCTGCCCGCCGGCAGGCGGGGGGCAGCGCCCCACGGTTTTGCTTTTTTACCTAGCCCGTAAAATGCGTCTGGCCTCTGTGCCAGCGATTGCACCTTGGTAGACGGCTTTTGCGATTTGTTTCATGCCTTTGGTGCAATCGCCTGCGGCTAGTAGGTTGGGGACGTTGGTTGCCATTGTTTCGTTTACTACTATTTCTGTGCCGCTGATTAATGCGCCGCAAGCCGCCGCAAGGTTGGAACTGCCAGCTGTGCCGATTGCTAAAAACAGTCCGCTTATTGGCAAATTATCGCCGTCGTTAAAATGTATGGCAGATATTGCCGTTTCGCCGTCTAGTTTGGTAATTTTTTTGGTTATAACCTGCACATTATCGGGAAACTGTGCGGTTAGGGGTTCGCCGTCCGTGCAAAGTGTAACAGATTTCGCAAGCGGTAGCAATGCCTCAACTTCGTGCAGTGCATACGAGCCGCTGCCAGCCACAGCGACATCTTTGTTGCGGTAAAAAAAGGCATCGCAGACGGCACAATAACTTACGCCCATTCCTTCAAACTTGTTAATATTTTCCCATTTTGGCTTAATATGAGATGCACCCGTTGCCAAAATAACCACGCCGCACGGGAAATCCGCCGTTGCTGTTTTTACAATAAATCCGTTGGCGGGTTTTTTTGTTTTTTCTACTGCTGATACTTCTGATATTTCTGATGTTTCTGCTGTTTCTGGCACTTCTTCTACTTCTTCTATTCGTGTTACTTCCTGGTGCAAAAACTCTACACCTAGGCGTTTTGCCTGTTCTTCACCATTTGCCAGCAACTCTTGCCCAGATATTGGGTTGATAAAGCCATAATAATTTTCTACCTCCTTGGCTTTGTTTAAGGCACTTGTTGCGGTGGTAATTACAGTAGTTTTTACAGCGGCACGCGCGGCGTAAATTGCGGCAGATATTCCTGCGGGGCCGCCCCCGATTATTATTAATTTTTGTGAATTTTTATCCATGTTCTTATTATAGCACATTGCAAATAATTTGTAAAATGGGAAATTTTATGCTGACTTCAAAATCGTGGAGTGCTACCAGCGTACACTTTTGTTGAAATATCGCAAACCCGATGGAATAGGCGACCAACCCGCCTGTCGAGCGGACATCTACCGATTTTTATCAGAATCCCAAACGCATAAATATTTATGTAGCAAATCCACCAAATAAGTTAGCACAAAACCCGTTACACCAACCGCCAAAATTCCCGTGTACATATTCAAATAATTTAGCCGCCCCCAGGAATCGAACATAAAAAAGCCAAGCCCGCGCGTTGTGCCGAATGTTTCGGCTATAAACAGCACCGAAAGCCCAATAGCAAGCCCTATTCTAATAGAGGTAAAAATACCAGGCAATATTGCGGGTAAAACTATATGCACAATAATAAAGCCAATGTTGCACTTTGCCACAAAAAACGGATAATACAGTTCGTGGGGAATTTTATTAACAGCATCGCGGATAGTGATGATAATTTGAAACACCATAACAAAAAAGATAAGGAAAATATGGGCAGAATCGCCGATGCCCAAAAATAACATTACCAACGGTAAAAAAGCCACTTTTGGTATAGGTGCAAACACGTATACTAGTGGCGAAACAAAATCGCTAAATTTTGGAAAGTAGCCAATAGCCACGGCAATGGGCCCGCCAACCAATAAGGCAAGCCCAATGCCAAGCATCAACCTACGCATACTATACCAAGTATGCAGCATAATATTAGGGAAATTTTGAATGTAATTAATCAGCACATCTTCAGGGTGCGGCAATATGCGAACATCTAAAATTATCGCCATAATCTTCCAAAATGCAATAAAGCTGCAAATGGACACAATTTTTTTTATCATAATTTTTAAGGTTTAACCTATGTAATAATACTGGAGATGCCTTTTGAAAACTCTACGTTGTTAGTGGATTTTATCAGCATTTCAGTAATTTGCTCGGTTAGTTCTAGCGGCTGCACGTGGGTTGTTATTTCGCGAACCTTGTACATTGCCTCTAATTCTTGTTTGGATAGTAGCATTTCTTCTCGGCGCGTACCCGATTTTACTATATCTATTGCTGGAAAGATGCGTTTTTCGGCTAAACGCCTATCTAATACAAGTTCCATGTTGCCCGTGCCTTTGAACTCTTCAAAGATAACATCGTCCATTTTGCTGCCCGTATCTACTAGTGCGGTCGCCAAAATTGTAAGCGAGCCGCCGTTTTCTACGTTGCGTGCTGCACCAAAAAATTTTTTGGGCATATACAAAGCAGCGGGGTCTAAGCCACCAGATAATGTGCGGCCACCTGGCGGAATGGTTAGATTATAGGCCCGCGACAGTCGGGTTATAGAATCCATTAAAATTACTAAATCTTTTCCTTGTTCAACAAGCCGTTTGGCTCGTTCTAGCACCATTTCGGCAAGCCGCTTGTGATGCTCGGGTTGCTCGTCAAAAGTGGAATACGCCACATAGCAGTTTTCGCTTACCACCGAACGTTGTATATCGGTTACTTCTTCGGGGCGTTCGTCAATCAGCAAAATTATAAGGTGCAAATCGGAATGATTTTTAAGTATTGCGTTGGCAATTTGTTTAAGCAGCACCGTTTTTCCCGCTTTTGGCGGCGAAACTATCATGCCACGCTGACCTCTGCCAACGGGGGCAATAAGGTCAATTAGCCTAGTAGCAAGCTCGCCACGAGAGTTTTCTAGGTTGATTTTTTGGGTTGGAAAGATAGGAGTAAGGTTTTCAAAACTAGTGCGATGTGGTATTTTGTCGGGCAAATCGCCGTTTACTTCCTTTACAAACATTAAGGCACTTTGTTTTCTTTCGCCGTCTTTGTCAATTCTTATTGGCCCTGTAACTTTATCGCCTGTTTTTAGGCTAAAGCGTCGTATTTGCGAGGGCGATATATATATATCTTCGGGGCCTGGCAAGAAATTATTAATACGCAAAAAGCCATAACCATCTGGCAAAATTTCTAAAATACCAGCAATTTCTGGGCCATGCAAGTGTCTATTTTGGTTAAACTGGGCCATATCATTAACAGAAATATTTTTAGGAACACTAGGATCTTCGGGGGTTAGTGTTGGTTGTATTGTTTGTGTTTGCGGTAATCTGGCGGGTTGTTCCGTTAGCTGTTTAGCTGGATTGTTTTCGGTTTGTGCTGGTTTGGTTTCTTGGGATTGCTCTTGGGATTGCTCTTGTTCTTGTTCTTGCTCTTCAAGAATAGCCACCAGTTCTACTTTTCTGTACTTGGCGATACTCTTCACGCCTAGCAGTTTTACTTTTTCTCGCAGCTCTGCGAGTGATAATTGAGTTAAGTCCATTAGTTTCCTCATTCTAAATTTTTCCCAAAACTTATTTTAGCATAAAAGGTTTGTTTTGGGGTAGTTTGTGGGGGCTTAAAAACTTTAGCCCCCACGCGTTTGTTATTTACGGATAATGCGAAGCTGGCAAACACGCAGGGTAGCCAATTTGGTACAAATTAATTTGGTATTACAAGCTGGGTTCCTATGGATAAAGTATTAGGATCGGTCATATTATTTGCAGTCATAATGCGTTGTATACTTTCAGGCGAATCGTCGCCAAGGTATTGTCTGCTTATACGTGAAAGATTATCGCCAGCCACAACGGTATGTACTATGTTAGCTGGTGTTGCTGGCTCGGCGGGCTGGGCGGTTTCGCCCCCTTGCGGTGTATCTTGGTTTGTTTCTGGGTCGTTATCGTTATAGTTGTCGGTTTCGGTTTGCTGTGATGGGTTTGCTACAAGGCTTGCCAATCGGTAATTTTCGGTTTCTAACGCTACAAGTTCTTCTCTGGTTGCCTCTAGTTCAAATTGTATGCGGTTAAGGTTTTCTTCTAGTCCTTGCACGTTATCTAGCATTGTAGTTGCTTCTTCTAATTGGCTGCCCAAAACGCTATTATGATACACTAAAAAGGCGGTTAAAATTAGGAACAACAACATAAAGCCAATTACAGCCGCTCGTAGTATAGTGGAAACATTTTCAATGCCATCGCCTGTTACATCTTCGACTGCTACGCTGGCGGCGTATTTTTGGTTCATTGGTCGCATTGGTGTTTTGCGGCCTGGACGGCCAGAATTAACATCGGTTGTAGGCTCGTCGCTGTTACGTCTTATCGGCTTTTTTTTGTACGTTTCACGAAACTCGGTATATTCGTCGTCTTCGTCTAGCAACACAAAGCGGCTTTTTGGCCTAGCCTTGGCTGCTGGTTCTTGTTGGGTGGCTGTATTGTTGGCTTCGATGCTGTCGTTGTCGTTGTCATCGTTGTTATCGGTATTAACGTTAGCTTCGGCATTTTTTTTAGCCGCATACAAACTAGGTGCCTCCGCATGGGAAGCGACATTACTAATAACAGGTCTAGTAGTGGGTCTGGTAGGTTTAACGTCTGCTGACCATTCGTCTTCTGGCCAAAATTTTTTAAGCGCCGCAGCCCCTGCATCTACGGCAATTTCCCTATCCTGCCTGTCTTCTGTGTATTCTCTGCTCTCTCTGTTGTCTCTTGTCTCTCTCGCGTCTTTTTTTGGGGTATCAAAAAGACTACCAACCGTCTTGCGGGTTAGCTCTACATTAAGGTCTAATGCGTCCGATTTATCTGCTTTGTTTTTGCCTTTACTCACAAAAATGCCTCCTTGTTACTTTATATAGACCAATTCTTTGATTATAGTGTACTGCAATATTTTGGATATGTCAATAGTTTTTTTTGACTTTATTGTAAATTTTATCTAACAATCATATAACAATTTTATCCAGCAAGTTTTTTAGTGCCTGTAGTTCTTCTTGCGATAGTGTAGTGCCTTTGCTCATTTTTTCGTGCCCCTGCGACCAGTCTCTGATGTCGTATTTTGGCGGTCTGCCGTTCCAGCTTATTAAGTTCAGTTCCTTTTGCCAACCCTTGTCCGTTCCCGATAAAACGCCGATATGTTGCGTTATTTCGTACTTAACATCTGCCATACGCTTTGCTCCTTATTATTCTTTGTGTTTTTGCCTTTGTTACATTATAATATATTTTTGCAAACAATGCAACTTTTTTTTACTTGACGTGAGACAAAATTTTATATAATATTAAAGCTATAAATTAAAGCTATAAAACTGTGCAATCAATTTGGAGGAGACTGTTATGAAAACGATTTTTGTAGTAGATGATAATGATACCAATCTGTTGGCGGCAAAAAATGCACTAGATGGTACTTATAAAACTTTTGCGTTGCCGTCCGCCGCTAGAATGTTTAAGTTAGTCGAAAAAATTACGCCCGACCTTATTTTACTCGATATTGAAATGCCCGAAATGAGCGGCTTTGATGCTATCACCGTGCTAAAATCGGACAATCGGCTAAAGGATATTCCAGTTATTTTTCTGACCCTAAAAAATGACGAAGAGACAGAAATACAGGGGTTTAAGCTGGGTGCTATAGATTTTATTAACAAGCCATTTTCTGCACCCGTGCTAATTAGGCGGCTAGAAACACACATTGACATTAACAAGATAGTTAAACAGAGCCAGCAAACGATTCGCGACCTGCACAACGCAACTATCAGCGTTATTGCCGATATGGTGGAAAACCGCGACCACATAACAGGCGGGCATATTGAGCGTACGCAAGCGTACCTTAAAATTTTGCTAGACGAGCTAGTTATCAGCGGAATATACGCAAAAGAGATTAAACATTGGGATACTAGCTTGCTTTTGCCGTCCGCACAGCTGCACGATGTTGGCAAAATAATAATAAGCGACCTTATTCTAAACAAGCCAGGCAAACTAACCGACGAGGAATTTTTCTTAATGAAAGAGCATTCTGCCGAGGGCGAGCGTATAGTAAAGGCGATTAGTGCAAAAGTTAAAGACGACGGCTTTTTGACTCATGCGGCGGCGTTTGCGGGCTACCACCACGAAAAATGGGACGGTTCGGGTTATCCATACGCCATAAAAGGCACGGAAATCCCGTTAGAGGGGCGTTTAATGGCAATAGCCGATGTTTACGATGCACTTGTTTCCGAGCGTCCTTATAAAAAGCCGTTTTCACACGAAAAAGCGGTTGAAATTATCAAAGAGGGTAGCGGCTCGCATTTTGAGCCAGCTTTGGTAGAAATTTTTGCGAAAGTTTCCGACGATTTTAGGACGGCGATAATTAGGTAGAGTAATTCGTAACTAAATTCAACCCTTGCCCCGCATTTTTTGCTAACAGGCAAAGCGACATTAATTAATGGATTTTGCCGAGTTAGGAGTGGCATTAGGGCGGATTTTTATCCGCCTTTTTTATTAGCATTTTCTCGGAAATTCCACGTGTGCCGCCGTATGTTTCTCGGAAATCGGAAATTTGAAATTTGAAAAACATCGTCTAAAATTTCTAAGAATCTGTATTCAATACCATTTTAATGGTGTTGAATACAGATTCTTAGGTGAAAAGTAACGAAAAAAGCAACGAAAATGGAGCAATTTTTACTTTGAAATTTTTCTAACCTTTTACTCACAAACCACCCTGCATTGTTTCCCATAAAAAGCCATACCAATCTTAATCAGCAACTTTTCCGAATCCAATTCCGCACCATACCGCTTGGAATTTATCTGTTGCAAGGCTTGTTGTGCGGCGTTTTCTAACTGCTCCGCCTTGTCGCAAGATTTCAACTCGAAAATATAATAAGCCTCCCGCCGTTCGACCAAAATATCATATCTGCCGTCGCCGCTTTCTCGGTTGGAAATGGGGTGTTTCTCGGAATCGCCGTAAGCACACAACAGAACTAACATAAGCTGCTGATAGGTGCGTTCAAGAATTTTTTGCTTTTCCCTATCCTGTGGTTTCTCAAAATCGTAAACTGACATTCTGTCGTCAAAAATTTTCTCTAAATCCTCGGCAAATTTTTTCGGGTTTTTATGGTTGCGGAAAATGTTGAGAACGGCGGCAGGTTCTGTAAAGGCGTGTTTTAGTATAAATTGTTGCCACGCAATCGCCAGTTCTTTGTTCGGCACAGAAAGTAGCATAAAATCGTCAATATAAGCTGTTTCCGAGTGTTCAGGGTTTTTCTGCATAGCCAAATATCCAGCCTGTACAAGCAGAGAATAAAAATCCGAGTTTTGTGGCTTTTGCATAAGTCCAAGCACTGAAACCCGCCTTTCAACAGGCTCTTCAATCTGCTCGCCGTCTAAAAGCCGTGTAAGCGTTTCCATTCGCTCCTCGGTCAGCAAATCGGCGATTGTGTCCATTACACCGCTGCGTGTCCAATGACATTGAAATTTGCCGCTATCCAAAAACGATACTGTGGAATACGTATTATAAATGGGCGTTCCGTTAACCATTATGCCGTTGTACCACGCTTTTAGAGTAGCTCTTGTGGGCGTGTCCAATCCCGCCATGTCGCATAATTCCGCCACTTCCGACTCCGTAAAGCCGTAATCGTTGGTGTAAAGTTCATCGTCAAACATATCAAAAACCTTGATATTGTTCAATCCGCTAAACAGGCTCTCCTTGGAAATCCGCATAACGCCTGTAATTAGGGCTTTTTGCAGATAATGGTTGCCTTTCACGCCAGCAGAAAAAAACAGCGTTTCAAAATCCCGAATTTCCTCGTACTTATCGGATTTATAGCTATCCATGAGCAACTTGTCGTACTCGTCAATGAGAATGTAGGAACGCTTGCCCGTGGCTTTGTAGACGGATTCCGTGAGGTAGAGCAAGCCATTTGGGTTGTCAAAATCCTTGTTGTGCAGGTAATCCGCAACAGCCATTGGCAGGTTTTCCTTGTCGCAATAGCTGACAATGTACTCGGCAATCTGAAAAAATATGTGTTTCTTGTACCGTTGCGGCTCTAGCCCCTTAAAATCAAAGTAAAACACAGGTGCAGAGTTCGCTTTTTCCCAAACTGGGCTACTTTCGATGTAAAGCCCCTTGAACAAATGCCGATAATCCGCCGCATCTGTCAGAAAGCACCGCAAAGTGTCCATGTTAAGCGTTTTGCCCAGCCGTCTGTGCCGTGTAATCAAATGCACCGCACTGGAATCACGCAAAAAATGCTCTATCATGTGGGTTTTGTCCACATATAGGCTACCGTCTGTTACTATTCTCTCAAACGACGATGTACTAAGGTCAATCGTCTTGGTTGTTCCTAAAATCATGGTGTTGTCCCCCTTTTTTCTTTTATTGTAACCATTGTAACACGTGGTGGAAAATTTTGCAAGGGGTTTTTACAAAATGACAAAAAAGCAAAAAACATTTTTTTAATGTCAAGCGCAATTTCAATGAACTTGGCAAAAAAATTTGCAAAAAATTTTGACATTTCCGCTTACTCACAAACCACCCTGCACTGTTTCCCACAAAACGCCATACCAATCTTAATCAACAACTTTTCCGAATCCAATTCCGCACCATACCGCTTGAAATTTATCTGCTGCAAAGCTTGCTGTGCAGCATTTTCCAACTGCTCCGCCTTTTCGCAAGATTTCAACTCGAAAATATAATAAGCCTCACGCCGTTCAACCAAAATATCATATCTGCCATCGCCGCTTTCTCGGTTAGAAATGGGGTGTTTCTCGGAATCGCCGTAAGCACACAGCAAAACTAACATAAGCTGCTGATAGGTGCGTTCAAGGACTTTTCTCTTTCTCTCATCTTGCGGTTTCTCAAAATCGTAAACGGACATTCTGTCGTCAAAAATTTTCTCCAAATCTTCGGCAAATTTTTTCGGATTTTTATAGTTGCGGAAAATGTTGAGAACGGCGGCAGGTTCTGTAAAAGCGTGTTTTAATATAAATTGTTGCCACGCAATCTCCAGTTCTTTGTTCGGCACAGAAAGTAGCATAAAATCGTAAGCCGTTTCCGAGGATTCAAGAT
>WRKK01000271.1 GCA_009782245.1 Defluviitaleaceae bacterium
GGCTTGTGCCACGGCTACCGAGCCGTCCGCACCCGCCACTATTCATTTAGTTCAAATAGAGCCGCAAACAGAACCGCAAACAGAGCCAGACCAAACTGACGTGGAAGTGCAACCATTATCCCAAACTGTGCAAATGACGGAAGAAACAGCTGGCGGCGATTTGTCCGCTCCGCAATACGAACGCTTTAACCAAACTTTTATCGACCTGTTTGACACCGTTACAATCGTTTTGGGCTACGCTCAAAATCAGGCAGAATTTGACCACTTTGCAAACAACGTTATCCGCCCAGAATTGCAACGCCTGCACCAATTATTTGACATTCATGCGGAATATCCAGGCGTGAACAATATGCGAACCGTCAACAATAACGCTGGAATCCGCCCCACGACCGTTGACCCGATTATTATCGAACTGCTGAAACTTTCCATTGACGCATACGAACAAACGCAAGGTGCGGTTGACATCACGCTTGGCGGCGTGATTGACGTGTGGCGCGATGCTATCGCAAACACCCGCACCGTGCCAAGCATGGCGGATTTACAAGCTGCCAACCAAATTCGGGGCGTTGACCAAATTATCATAAACGAGCAAAATAGCACCGTTTACATTCCTGCGGGAATGGTTTTGGATACGGGCGGCATTGCAAAAGGTTTTGCGGTAGAACACACCGCCCAACTTGCGGAGTCCGCTGGATTTGCGGCGTTTACGCTGTCGGTCGGCGGCGATGTGCGTGTTACGGCGGGCCCGCGGGGCGGCAACCGTGATGTTTGGGGCGTTGGCGTACAAAACCCCGAAAACACAGGCGAAATTTTGGACGCAATTTTCATAACGCACAACTCCGTGTTCTCTAGCGGCGATTATCAGCGGTTTTTTGAAGTAAACGGCGTTCGCTACCACCATATTATCGACCCGCAAACGCTAATGCCCGCACGGCATTTTCGGGCAACCACAATTATCCACCCAAACGGCGCGATTGCCGATATTCTCGCAACCGCCGCTTTTATACTGGATATTGAAACAGCAAAACAAGTAGTATCAAATTTAGGAGCAGAGGCACTGTGGATACTCCACGACGGCACAATCATTACAACAGACGGCTATTCGCAGTTCGGCTCTAGGTAGGTTGGTGAAATTTAGTGAAAACTTACTCTTTTCCCAAGGGAGTGCACCCTCCGCATTATAAGGACACGGAAAACGCCGAAACCGTGGACATTCTGCCAAAGGAGGGCGAAGAATTTGTTTATCCTATGCTGCAACACATAGGTGCACCGTGCGATCCGCTTGTTGAAGTGGGCGAAAAGGTGCTTGTTGGGCAGAAAATTGGCGACACAAGTGCTTTTTTGGCGACCCCAATACATTCCACCGTTTCGGGCGTGGTAGAGCGTATCGAGCAAACGCTTATGCCGAACGGCTTAAAGGCAAACGCCGTCTACGTTTACAGCGACGGCAAAATGACCGAATCGCCCGAACTTAACAAACCGCACGATTACGAAAATATGGCACGCGACGAAATTATAGAGGTAATAAAACAAGCGGGAATCGTTGGTTTAGGCGGCGCGGGCTTTCCCACGCACGTTAAGTTAAAGCCGCCGCCAGGCAAAAATATTGACACAATAATCGTCAACGCCGCCGAATGTGAACCGTTTTTAACAACCGATCACCGTGTTTTATTGGAAGAAACCGATAAAATTTTTCTGGGCTTAACGGTGGTTTTGTCGCTGTTCCCAGGGGCAAAGGGGATTATCGGCGTGGAAACGAACAAAATGGACGGGATAAAAAAGTTGGAAGAGTTCTGCGAAAAGCCTGAGTATAAGGGGAAAATTTCGGTTGCACGGTTGCACCCTAAATATCCGCAGGGTGCAGAAAAGCAGCTTATCCACGCAATTACAGGGCGGCAAGTGCCTTCGGGCGGGCTGCCAGCGGACATCGGCTGCGTTGTCAACAACGTGGACACGATTATTTCGGTACACCGTGCAATTTTTCGTGGTCGGCCGCTAATGCGGAAAATAGTTACCGTTACGGGCGGCGCGGTTAAAAAGCCTGGCAACTACAAAATCAGATTGGGCATGACCTACAAAGACATGATGGAAGCAATAGGCGGCTTTAAGACCGAACCCGCAAAAATGATTTCGGGTGGGCCGATGATGGGCGCGGCAATGTACACGCTAGAAGTGCCTGTAACCAAACTTTCGTCGGCATTTTTGGCACTAACGGCGGCGGAGGCGGTTATTCCCAAGGAAAAAAATTGCATACGCTGTGCAAGGTGCGTGGACGGTTGCCCGATACGGCTTATCCCGTTTGAACTAAACCAATTTTCGTTGCACGGCGAACGCACAAAATTTAGGGAGAACCACGGAATGGACTGCATAGAATGCGGAAGTTGTTCCTTTAGTTGCCCGTCAAAACGGCATTTGGTGCAATCAATCCGCGCGCAAAGACGCGAAGTGTTAAAGGAGCGGTCGTCATAATGGAAAAATTAGTTATAACGCCAACGCCGCATATCCACGATAATATCACGATTGAGAAGATTATGCTGTTGGTTTTGATAGCCCTTGCACCCGCCACAATTATGGGCGTTGTGATGTTTGGGTTGCGGGCGTTGCTGGTAATTTTGGTTACGGTTGGCTCGTCGGTGGGCTTTGAATGGCTGTACCAAAAATTTACCAAACAAGAAATCACGATAAAAGACTACAGTGCCGCCGTTACGGGCTTGTTGCTGGCGTTTAATTTGCCGCCGACCGTGCCGCTGTGGTTGCCCGTGGTTGGTAGCTTTGTGGCGATTGTGGTTGCCAAACAACTTTTTGGCGGCTTGGGGCAAAACTTCATAAATCCAGCCCTTGCGGGACGTGCGTTTCTTATGGCGGCGTATATGCCGCACATGGCGGGTGGCTTTGTTGAGCCGCTGACAGGCTTTTTTGACTTTGACGTTATCGCAATGGCAACGCCGCTTGCCCCCGACGGCACTTGGGATTTCCTTTCGCTGTTGATAGGCAATCACGGCGGCACAATCGGCGAAACTAGTGCAATTTTGCTAATCTTGGGCGGTCTTTTCTTGGTGTACAAAAGAATTATAACGTGGCATATTCCTGCAACGTTTATTGCGACCGTTGCGGTGCTAACGTTCTTCCTCGAGCCTGGCTGGACGCTAGAAACGCCAGCGTTTCACGTGTTGGCTGGCGGATTAATGCTGGGTGCGTTCTTTATGGCGACCGATTACAGTTCCTCGCCAGTAAGCCCGCTTGGCAAAATAATAATGGGCATAGGCTGCGGGTTCATAACCGTGCTAATTCGCCTATATGGCGGCTACCCAGAGGGCGTTTCCTACGCAATCTTACTAATGAACTGTTGCGTACCGCTAATCGACAAATTCACCAAGCCCAAAATATTCGGCGCAAAGCCTAAAGAAAAAAAGGCAAAGGCTTAAGAGCAAAACCGTGGGGTGCTTTAGTCTACTGGGCTAAATTTTTTGCAAAAAAGGGTTGACAAATATTTGATTGTTGACAATACGTTTTTTTGGGATTGGAAAATTTTTTAAGGGGGATAAGCATGGAAAATGTGAAACCGATAGTAATTTTTATACTGATAACTGCGGTATGTGCGGGACTTGTGGGCTTGTTTTACGAGGTAACGCGCGAGCCAGTTCGCATACAGCAGGAGATACGGCAAACGGAGATGATAGCGGCGGTTTTGCCAGGCGTGGAGAACACGGAAATAGCCGAAGTTGAGGGCGTGGATTTTGTAACGCAGCTTGTGCGCGGCTATGATGTGCAGAATCAGCTTATTGGCTATGCGATTACAAGTTTTGCACCAGGGTACAGCGGACCCGTTATTATAATGACGGGCTTTCAAGAGGACGGCACAATTATTGCCGTTCGGGTTTTAACGCAAACGGAAACGCCAGGGCTTGGCACAGCAATCGCTGGTTTGCCCTTTTTGGCACAATTTGAGGGGCGCACCCAAACAATGAGCGTTTCACGAATGCCTAGTTTATCTGACGAAATTCAGGCATTGACGAGTGCGACTATTTCCACAGCGGCGATAGTAAATGCGATAAACTCGGCGATAGGCTTTATGGCAACGATACAATAAAAAACGATACAATAAAAAATAGGAGATTACGATGCGAAAATTAGCGATATTTTTGATATTAGCAATATTTTTAGCGGGCTGCGGCGGGGATAATTCGCCAAGCCCGCTAATAGGCAGTTGGCAACTGGAAGACCAGTTGAGTTTTGTGCTTGTGTTCAACGAAGACGGCACGGGGCATGAAATTTTTGAGGGCAACGAGTTTGATTTTTTGTGGCGAACGGACGGCGGTTTTGTGGATTTCTCTATGGTGGGCGATGATTTGGAAGAATCGCTGTTGAGCGCTCTCATGGAAATAGAACTGCACGGTGCAACGGTTGACAGGTTCGGCTTTTCGTTTCCAGAGGATAATATTTTGTATTTGACGGACGACCATGAACATGGGCATTTTTTGTTGATTTTTAGTAGGGGTTAGGGGAAAGCGAAAGCATCGTCTGTTTTGTTTTTTTGCAAAATTCTACTGCAAAATCAAAAACGGCAACCCCCAACAAGCCCCAAAAGCCACCAAACTTAACAATCTAAACAAAGTTTTATGCCGCAAAGTCAGCATATAATCGGGAATACGATTTGGGCTGTGAACGTCAGATTCTTCCGAAGAAGACAAATGCAACCCGATATTATAAACCTTTTCGTTTGGGCGAATTTTCGGATAAATATAGAAAAAATATCCCAAAAACAGCAAAAGCGGCAGAAATATTAGATAGCGAAAAAAATCTCGGCGAAATTCTAGCAGCCGCAAATATACAATTATGGCGGATTCTTGCACCCAGCTTGGTTGTTGGAATATTTCATAATCAAAAACTGTGCCGTCTGCGGTCTGCCCGTTAGGCAGGAGGGTAATTGTCATGCCTCCCCCGCCCGTCCCTACTATTGGTGCAAAGTTGCTAAACTGCACAAAATCCGTGCGAGATGCCCGCAACGAAAATATGCCCGTTTCGTCTAATATTTGCTCATCGCCTATGCGGATATTGTACGCTGTGCTTGTTAAATGCTCGGCAACAAACAAAATAGTTTCGCCGTTTATAGTCAGTTCGCCGTCCGTTATTGTTATCTGGGATTGAGTTGTCGTTTCAAATAACGTGATTGTTGCGGGATTTGTTATTACCGCTATTGGGGATACGGCGAATATATGGGAAAGTTGCAGGGCGTAATTTGCTTGCATTAAATTAAATATCACGGAAAAAGCCGCTATAATTAGCGGAAAACAACTTGCGATTATTTTTTTCGCCATGGCAATTCCTCCCAAAAATTAGGGGCTTAGGTTGCAATATTTATACTTAAGCCCCTTTTGTTCGTTATTGTAGCGTCTTTAACAGCGATTTTAGAAGATGTATTCAATAAGCAATTATTTCAACGTAGGGGCGGATACTTAAGCTAAAATCGGAGGGGCAAACGGGCGACCGAGGACGGTCGCCCCTACCTGACCGCCGTCAGGCGGGCGGGGACGCATATTGTAGGGGCGACCGTCCTCGGGCGACCGTCCGTCTAATCCCCAATGGTTCAATAAAAGTGTACGCAGGTGATTATCCGCCCCTACGAAATCCGAAAATCAGCATTTCAATAGTGTTGAATACAGGCTCTTAGTTTATTACTGAATGCTAAGCGTTTTGTTGCTAAATAAATTTTCCACCCAACTAATGGGCTTGTCAACGCATTTTGCTATTGTTTCAAGTTCCATGCCGAGTTCTAGCATTTTTTGGGCTACTTCCATTTTGCCATCTATCTTGCCCTCAATCCTGCCCTCAATCCTGCCCTCAATTTTGCCCTCAATCCTGCCCTCAATCCTGCCCTCAATCTTGCCCTCCGAAATCCCGTCTAACCAACGGCCGTCAATCTCATCTTGCAGCGTATACTCATATCCCAACATATCAACAACTCCTTTATAATTTTCCTCCAAAAATTTGGCTAGTACATTTTCTTTAATGCACTGGTTTATGGCGGTTGCTATAGCTTTATCTCTTGTAAAGCCTGTTTTTATGCGGCTTTCAATAAGATGCACCAAATAGGCGTACCCGTTCAAGGTTGGGCTTTTCTTCAAAGCATCGCTATTACTGCCGTAGCCTATATCTATCACTTCAACGATAACTTCTAGTGCAGGAGCATTGTCTGGCAAGATAAAAGAATCCGACAGCCGCATAACCTTTGGAAAGTCCTTTTTAATTTTTCTGCCGTTATACAGCATATAAAATTTTGGCGTAGGGATTTTTACTAACTCGCTTTGGTGCAAATTTTTGTTTAGTAAAAATATCAACTCTATTGCATCGATCACATATTGCAATATCCTCATGGGGATATTAAAGTTTAGCGTACTCATGTGTTCAATCAGAAAAAACAACTTGTTTTCTATTGCACACAAAATATCGCCGTATCTTCCTAGCAACTTATCCTCCACGCTAAAATGCTTGATGTTTGCGGTGGATTTGTAATTAGTGCCGCTTATGGCGTTGCAAATTTCAATCGCCACGGCTGACTCGCTTGCCAACATACGAATCAGCGAATCTTTGTATTTTCGCCCACTATTTGCGGGCTGTTTAACTTTTCGTCTCATGAAAAATCACTCCTTTTGAATATTATAGCATAAAATTTCAAAGTTGTCAGCTTTTTTCATTTTGTCATGCCTTTAATACAATTTTCATGCAAAAATTTTTTGATTTCATGCGACTCGTTTGTTGTGTAAAAATGCGTCAAAAGGGTGTTAAATTGGGGTAAATCGGTACTTGGTATGGAAAATATGCCCACTCCGTTTTTTATCATGTGCTTGTTTGCGATAATTGTGCTTGTCCGCTTGTTTCCGTCCCAAAATAGCTGCGAGCGGCAACCATATAAAAATAGGTTTAACGCCTTTTCTGTGGCGGTTTCTGTTGCTTGGCAATTCAACATTTGTTGTATTTCGCTGATAATTTCGGGCATTTTGGGAATTTTAGGCTTGTAATCCGTGCCAGATATTCCCACGTTACCGTACCGCAAAACGCCCCATTCTAGGCTTTCGTTTCGGGCAACATAGCCGTTGATTGTACTCCACAGTTCCAACGAGATAGGTTTTTCAATGGTTTCTAGCGTGTATCTCCAAGCGTCCCGTAAATTCAATATTTTTTCCACATCGGACATCATCAAGCCAGCAACGCTAACCCCCTGCAAAATTGTTTCCGTTTGCGGAAACGTAACGGCGCAATCCTCTAATCTTGCGGTGTTGTAGATTGTTTCGGAAATCAATTTTTTTGCCACGAATACATTTTCTGCCAAAGTTAGATTAAATTTATCGTTTAACATTTTTCCCCTCCGATTTTGTAAAAATTCTTAACTCCATTATAACACATTTCCCCAAAAATCCCCCTTGCAAATTTCCCAAAAACGTGATATAATCCAATTATCAAACCAAACAACGAAAGGATACTAAAATGATTGCTTTAATTTCAGATATACACGGAAATATTCATGCGCTAGATGCCGTTTTAGCGGATATGCCGCCAGTGGACGAAATATGGGTTTTGGGCGACCTTGTTGGCGGGTTTCCGTTTAATTGCGAAGTGGTTGACAAAATTATGAACCTGCCCAACACAACCACAATTTTGGGCAACTGGGACGAATTTTTGCTAAACGTTTACCAAAACCGCCCTGCGGAATACTGGCAAACGCCTAGATACGGCACTATTGCCTACACAGCGGACACATTACAGCCACAACACGTGCAATTTTTGGCGAAACTGCCAAAAACAATAATAAAATCCGCCAAGCCAAGCGTTTTACTATACCACGGAACTCCCACCGATATTGAGGGCGTTATTTTATCGCAAGAAACCGCCGAAGCCACAATTAAAGGCTACTCGCAAACGCTGCTTATTGGCGGACACAGCCACAAAGCCCGTTATTTTAGGCTAAACAACCAAAAAATTATCGGCGTTGGCTCGGTGGGTTTGCCGTTTGACGAATTGCCTGGCACAGCTTGTTACGCCCTGCTAGACGGCGAAAACCTAGATAAAACAACATTCCGCCACGTAGCATACGATTTAGATGCCGCTCTGCTTGCACTAAAAAACAGCGAACTAGCCGAACGCAGCCCGTATTTTTCAAAATCGTTTGCACTTACGGCGGTAACGGGCGAAAACTACACAAAAGGGGCAAAAGGCTTGTGGACTTTTATTGATAATTACGCCGAACAGCACGGCTACAGCACCAACAATATCCCAAACGATTTTTGGGAACAAGCCGCAAAATTATGGCAACCCGTTATAAGCCCATATTTAGCGGAAAAAATAGGGTGGTAAAAATGGTAACTACAGAAATAATTTTTGGCGTTGACGAAACCGCCAGCAACCAACTAAAACTAGCAAAACAAATTAGATACGCCGTTTTTTGCGAAGAACAGCAAATCCCGCAAAACATAGAAGACGACGGACTAGATACCGCCGCAATACACGTATTAACAAGCATAAACGGCGAATACGTCGCCACAGGCCGCTTGCTAGTCGCCGCAGACGATTTTATAATCGGCAGAGTAGCAGTTTTGCCCAATTTTAGAGGTTTGCACTTGGGCGATTTGGTCGTCCGCATTTTAATAAGAATAGCGGTTGACATGGGTGCAACCGAGCAAATCGTCCACTCGCAACTGCAAGTGCAAGGCTTTTACGAAAAATTAAACTTCACGCCAATAGGCGAAGTATACCAAGAGGCAAACGTTCCGCACATAACAATGGTACACAAAGGCGATGTTTTTGGAAAATGTGCCGATTAAGGCTGAAAAATACCGAAATGGGAAAACGGGCGACCGAGGACGGTCGCCCCTACAATATGCGTCTCCGCCCGCCTGACGGCGGTCAGGTAGGGGCGACCGTCCTCGGTC
>WRKK01000272.1 GCA_009782245.1 Defluviitaleaceae bacterium
TTGCCGCCATTTCTTGTTGCATTGCTTGTTTTTCCTGTGCTAGTTCTTCTTTTAGTGCTTTTGTGCTGTCTTTTTGCCGAAGATTTATCATGTGGTCAGTTAGGGCGTTGTTAATGGCGTGTTCCCAGCATTTTTGGTATTCTGATTGTGCGTCCTCGTCAGATAGCGGCGTTACTGTTAAGGTTGTATTTAGGTAGTGCAAATTTTTAGTTATATTTGTAGCTTTTAGCTGATTGCGTGTTTCTTCGTTCTTGCAAAAAGCGTATATTGTTATTGTGCCAAGTTCGCCTACTGGCTCGCCGTCGTCAAGTTTGGTGCGGTGGATTATTATTGGTACTATAAAATCTAGCCAAACCCTGTTTTTCATTACTACGTGGGCAAAACTGTATTCGTAAAATATGTTCGTGAAGAAGATAACGGCGTTTTCGTCTGCGGTTTCTAGCATATTCAGTATAAGTTGCCTTTTTGCAATAGGCTCATCGCAGGGTAGCGTTGTGTTAATAATACAAATGTCGTTTTCTTGTAATACTGTGTTTACTAGAGTTTTTGGGTTTTCTAGTTCCTCTGGCGGCAATTCGTCAGGGGCAAGCCTTGGCGGATCGACTGTTCGCAACATTTCAAAAGTTTTGCTTGGATAATCGGCAAAATTGCAACGATATAGCGTTTGCATGGTTTTATCGGGTATGCCGTAGAATTTTATGTTGTCGTGTGGCAAATTGCCAATAATTATCTGGACAATGTACAGCCTATCCATTATGTTGAAAGTATACATAAATTCGGATTCAACTTGTATATCTTCCTCTATTATTGTGGACATTTTTTGCATTGCTGTTGTTTCTAATGACAGCACTTGTTTAAGTTTCACTTTGGGAATCCATGCCAAATATTCGATTGGCATATTTGTGTCTATGTGGTGTGCACCACGTTCGCCTATAATGTCTGCCTTTTTTATACTTTCTAGCGAATTGGGGTGCGGGTGGTATAAAATGGCACAGTCTTTTTTGGCAAAATAGTCTATGAGCATCGCAAAAAAGGCTGTGTATTTAGCATCGTCATACAAAATATCGCTAAAAAATGTTCTAGTTTTTGCTTTTGCCTGATTTCTCGTATTTCCAACGCTGCTAGGCAATAAAAGAGCCAATTTATTATTTTGCAAAAATTCCATATCAAAATCAAAGCAGGATAAAAATTTTAGTTTGTCTTCTTCTGCAACTTTAGTAAAATTTGTGGTAAAATCGAAAACTTTTACTAATCTTTGCTCTCGTTCAGTAAGCGGCGTTTCGTGCGAAAATACCGTTTCGCTAAATAGCAGCAATTTTCTTAACGGCTTTTTTTCTTTGTTTATGGGAAACTCTTGCTGAATCAGTTTAGTTCGTTGTGGAACATTTTTTTTCGGTTTAGCCATAAGGACAGTATGTAATCTATTTATATCGTTAATTCCACTTTCTACCTGCACGTAAGGAACGTTTGATTGGCTTAAAAAGCCAGCAAAATCTGCTGTCATGTGGTTCATAACATAAATAATTGCAGTTTCTGCTAAATTTAAGTTGTGTTTTTCAATAACGGGCGTGTACGTTGCTACTATTTTTGCTTTCAATTCTTCCAATGACGAGAAAGGTGCTACTGTTTCTCCTATGCCGTCTTCCTGCGACATATAAGATACCCACTTAAGTAAAATTATATCGTCAAATATTCCCGTGTTTTTCAGCTTAGCAAAAAAAGGGTGTTTTTCCCTGATTGTATTTTCCCCCAGGCCGACAATTAAAATTGCTTTTTCATTACGATGTTTTGTCAACCGCAAAATCAGCATATGGTATAGCCCTGCAAAGTGCTCTATTGAGTATATTATCATAAATATCTATCCTTTTCTGTATGTGTTAATTTGCCCAAAATAATGCCAAAATTAGCTGTATTTCAATTTTATTTGCCAAATTTGCCAAAAAACCCTTTTTTTTGGCTCGCCGTTTCTAATTCTGCTTTTGTGGCTTGGTGGGCGGTTTTTTCTTGTTGTAGCTGGTAGTTGGCTTGGTATAGCTGTTGTTGCATAGTCGCCATTTCTTGTTGCATTGCCTGTTTTTCTTGTGCCAAATTTTCTTTTAACGCCTTTTCGCTGTCTTGATGCCGCAGATTTACTAGATGTTCTTGTATGGCGTTTTTTATGGAATGTTCCCAACATTTTTGGTATTCGGCTTGTGCGTCTTCGTCTGATAGTGGCGTTACTGTTAAGATTGTGTTTAGGTAGTGTAGATTTTTTGTTATGTTTGTGGCTTTTAGCTGGTTGCGGGTTTCTTCGTTCTTGCAAAAAGCGTATATTGTAATTGTGCCTAGTTCGCCTACTGGCTCGCCATCGTCTAGTTTGGTGCGGTGGATTATTATTGGCACAATAAAGTCCAGCAAAACCCTGTATTTTACCTGCACTCTAGCAAAACTGTATTCATAGAATATGTTTGTGAAGAAGATGACGGCGTTTTCGTCAGCGGTTTCTAGCATATCCAATATAAGCTGTTTTTGCACTACAGGCTCGTCATAGGGTAAGGTTGTGTTGATAATACAAATATCGTCCTCGTGGAGCGTTGTATTTGCAAGGGTTTTCGATTCTTCGGGAATTTCGGATTCGTCTGGCAACTCTTCAACTGCAAGCCTGGGCGGATCAACTGTTTTTAGCATTTCAAATGTTTTGTTAGGATAATCGTCAAAATTACAACGGTATAACGTTTGCATTGTTTTGTCTGGGATACCGTAAAATTTTATGCTAATGTGCGGCAGATTGCTAATAATTTTTTGGATAATGTACAGCCTGTCCATGATATTGAAAGCATACATAAATTCGATGCCAAGTGCTATATTTTCCTCTATTGCGTGAGCTAACTTTGATGTTACAGTTGTATGCTGCGATAATGCTTGTTTGAATTTAACATTGGGAATCCAACTTAAATATTCCGCTGGCATATTTGTATCTATGCACTTTGCGCCACGTTCGGCTATAATATCGGTTTTTATTATGCCCTCTACCATGTTGGGGTGCGGGTGGTAAACAACGGTATAATTTTTGTTGGCAAAATAATCTATGAACATTGCAAAAAAGGCGGTATATTTAACGTCATCATACAAGATGTCGCTAAAAAATGTCCTAGTTCTTATCCTTGAATGGTTTCTGGTGTACAAAACGCTACTGGGTAGCAAAATAACCAAATCATTATTTTGCAAAAATTCCATATCAAAATCAAAGCACGACAAAAATTTTAGTCTATCTTCTTCCGCAATCTCGTTAAATTTATTGGTAAAGTCAAAGACCGTTATTAATTTTTGCTCTGGTTCAGAAAGCGGTGTTTCGGGCGAATATATTGTTTCGCTAAATAGCACCATTTTTCTTAATGGCCTTTTCTCTTTGTTTATGGAAAGTTCTTGGTGGACTAGCCTAGTTTGCGGAGAAATCGCTTTTCGTTTACGTATAAATTGCGTATGTAGCCTGTCTATATCGTTGGGGATACTTTCCACCCATACATATTGAATGTTTAGGTGGCTTAAAAAGCCCGTGAAATCTGATGTCATATCTTTCAAAGCGTAGATAGTTGCGGATTCTGCCAAATTTAGGTTATGCTCCTCGATAACTGGCACGTAAGTTGCCACTATTTTTGCTTGTAATTCTTCCAATGATGAAAACGGTGCAAATATTTCTCCTACGCTATCTTCATGCGACATTATAGAAACCCACTTTAGCAAAATAATATCGTCAAACAGCCCAGTTTTTTTGAGTTTAGCGAAAAATGGGGCTTTTTCCCTAATTGTGTTTTCGCCCAAGCTGACAATTAAAACCGCTTTTTCATTGCGATGTTTTGTCAACCGCAGGATTAACATTTGATACAACCCTGCAAAATGCTCCATGCTGTAAATTATCATTGTGTTTATTCCTCCTGTTTGGTAATTTTATGTAAATAGTGCCAAAAACTGGCTATATTGCCCATTCCGCCGCAAAATTTCCTCGCAAATATCTCTAACTGCCCCAAATCCGCCATTTTTTGCGGAAATATAATCGCAAATTTTCTGTATCTCCATGGCGGAATCCGCTGGACAAGCCTTAAATCCACAAAGCTGCATTGCCGCATAATCGTTCAAATCATCGCCGATATATGCAGCTTGCGAAAGGTTGATATTTTGCCGTTTCGCCAACTTTTGCAATTCTTCCATTTTATTTGGGATATTTTGCAAAACCAAACTAATATCCAATTCGGCGGCACGGCGGCTTGTCGCTTGCGATTCTCTGCCTGTTAGGATTATTGTTGTTATTCCCAGTTTTGGCAGGGCTTTCAAAATCAAGCCGTCTTTCACGGAGAATTTTTTTGTTTGCGTGAAATGTTCTGTATTTCCTATATTTCCGCCGTTTTCGCCAGTTTGTAAACTTTCGCCATAAATTATCCCGCCGTCCGTTAAAGTGCCGTCAACGTCCAATATTACGTGCATTATCATTTTGCAATCCCCCAACTGTCGGATTTATCAGATTTATTCGCTTTATCGTACAAACTCGGCGTTATAAACGTAATTTTGCACGTTTCCGATACAATTTTTGTATAATTATGCAACATATCCGCAACCTCGGCGTTGATGTCCGTGTATTGTGCCGCCAGCCGCTCGGACGGCAAATATGGCTCTGCATAATTATTCGCTACATCGCTGGAAAAGCCGTCCATGCCCGCTATTGCTATGCTTGTCGCCGATATTTTCCGTAGCAAATTCAGTAGCATCATAACCGAGTTGTCAAACCACTTATTTTCATGGTTTAGCAGACTGAAATAGTTGACAATAATCTCGTTTGGCTGTTTTTGGGCAATGTTCGAGGTTGCAATCGTGGTTTTGGTCGTTTTTAGGTTGGCGTATCGCTTTTTATTGGCGATAAACAGCAGACTGTCGTAATCCGCCGCAAAGCCAACGCTGATTATTACTGGATTGTTCGCCTGTATGTACTCGTCAATTTGCCGCTTGTGCGTGGAAATCGTTTTGCCAGGTGCAAGCACCAAAACTGGGCGGTTTTGCACAAGTTGCTTTAATTGTGCCAATTCTGCCGTGTCGTCATATTTTGCCGTGTTGTAATTTCTGTATAATTCGTCAATTTTAGCGTAATTGTACGTTTGCCGCTCTTTCTCGTCCAGCATGAACAAAATATTTTTGATGTCCTTGCTATCCAGCCGAAACTTCTCCATTAGGTAAATTACGTTGTTTGGGTGGCTTTTGTATATCCCAGACATCATGGACGACAGCGAATAGCCCCAACGATGCCGCCGATTTATCTCGTGCAGGTGTTCGTCAATGGCATCTAAAATGTAGTCCAAATCGTAATCGTAGCCCAGCTGCCGTGCCAAATAATCGGCGATTAGCTCTGTGTTCAGATTGCCCGCCTCTTTGCCCATGCCGTTCAGCGTTGCGTCAATTATCACGTTTCGCTCGCTTTTGCTTAGTCGCACGATTTCCTGTGCGAACGAAAACGACAGCTGAAAATTGTTGTGCGAATGGAAATCGATTGCGATATTTTTGTCCAGATTGTGGTCAACGAGCGTGTACAGGCGGACGACATCGTCAATGTACATTGCGCCGTAAGTGTCAACCACGCCGTAGCCGTTCGGCTGAATCTCGTTGACCATTTCCAGAATTTCTAGCAGTTGCTTGTCGCTGTAATTTAGCGAGTTTACGCCCTGTATGAACAGCTTGTAGCCCAAATTTTTCACGTGCCGCACGTTTTGAATAATTTCGGCGCGATTGTTGAGATAATCGTTTTTCGTAAAGCCGACTCGCAAGCCGTCCACGGATTTCCCGTCATACGGCTTTAGGGACGCAAAATCGAACATACCAAAATCGATAAACGCCACGTATGTTGAGTTGGGGCTTTTTTCGCCGTTTTGGTTAATCAGCGGCACAATTTGGTCAACATCGGTAAAAAATGTGCTGTCGCCGCTATATTGGACATCTCGCCAATCTCGCAAAAAGCCGATTTCTATGATGTCAATTTTGGCTTTCTCTAGCTTGCGGACGATTTGCGTGATTTCCCTGTCTGGGAAGGCGCAATCGATGATTCTACCGCCGTCTCGCAGAGTGCAGTCCAAAATTTGGATATTTTTCATTTTTGTTCTCCTTCTAAATTTTATAAATCTTGTAAATATTTTGCGGCGATTTCGGCTAGTTTGAAATCGTCGGCGGTGTCGATGTCGATTGCCTCGAACGAGTCGACAATGTGCATATAGGGATTTTCGCCGATACGCCGCCCAGTTTGCGTAAAAACTTCCTTTTTGAATATGAAGAATGCACCCGTTTCCATGTAGACTGGCTCGAGATTTTGCGTTACGATAACGTTGTCGAGGCTGTAATTTAGCGGTTTTCCCTTGTACCAACAGTAATCTTGCAGAGCAACGGCGGCGAAAGCGGAATCGTGGCTGCCGCTTTTGACTTTTTCCAGTGCCATTGCAATGGATTCGGCTTTCGTGAACGGTTGAGTTGCGTGGGTTATGATGTAAATATCGGCGTTTACGGCGGCGACAAAATGGGCAATTATTTCTGTGCCTTTTATTTGCGGACCGTCTAAATAAGGGTCGCGTTGCAGGAAGTTTACGCCTTGTGGAATGTAGGGTTTTATTTGCTCATCGCTGCAAAATACGTATTTTTCGTCTATGCCGTCCAGGGATTTTAGGGTTTGCAAGATGTAATCGCATAGTGGGCGATTGTTTAGTGGTAGCGTGTTTTTGCCTGGTAGGCGTTGGTTGGTTAGTTTTATTGGGATGAATGATACTGTTTTCATGGTAATTTCCTTTCTGCTCTTATTTGATTAACTCTAAAACTAGATATTCAGCGGTTTCTTCTCTTGCCATATCGGCTTTGTAAAGGCTTTCCAGTTGCGGAGAAATAAAGCTATATTTAACATCGCCTTTAGGTTGCCCAAATTGCAACCATGCGAGCAAATTTCCCAGCCCAAAAAATTGATAAAATTTAATTTCCGCCTGTGAAAATCCGCATTTTTCCGCCATTAGTTGCAAATTCTTCCGTGAAAATACCCATGGGTGCTGTACGGTAAACAGGAAAGAATCAAATTGCTCCCCAAGCAACCCACGCAACACAGGATAATCAGTCGGCGTGCCTATGTAAGCCCTGCCATTAGGTGCAAGTAATTTGTGGACATTTTGCAAAAAATTTAGCGGATCGTCCACGTGTTCAATCACATCGTAAGAAGTTAGTATTTCAATGGAATTTGCGTATTTTTGCAGGGCATCTTGGGGGTACGGAAACACTTCATAGCCTTTTTGTCGCAGTTGCTCGGCAAAACTGTTGTTCGGCTCAACTAGGACAACATTTTTCGCCGCTCCGTTAATAAAATCGGCATAACCGCCGCCGCCACAGCCAATATCCATAAATAGCTTGTTGCGGTAGACGGTTGTTCCTGTGTAATGTAGCTTTCGTTGGATATTTTCGTCATGTTTGGCGTTAAAATTATCCAGCGAAACCACCTCGGACATACTTTCACGGTATAAATCCGATTGGTAAAAGCTATCTTCTGTTAGCTTTGTGTGAAATATCACATGGCAGTTGCCGCACTGATAAATGTCAACGTCCGTGGGCGTGTGAAAGCCCACCGCACCGTTGCGTAATTTTCCAGTATAAATAATTTTTGTGCTTTGCGATTCGCAAATTTTACAGTTCATTTGGTTTGCTCCTTTTTTGACTTTTCCTCCGATAGTTGCTATAATAAAGTTGTTAGGAGTGAAAAGTGCAAGATTTTTCTAATAGTTTATATCAGCCTTATAAGGGGGTTATCGTATGAGAACAATCCAATCCATGGACGAATTGGACATTCCGCAACGCTACCGAGATTATTTAGCGGAATATTTGGCGAATATCGCCGCCGCCAACCTGCCGTTTATCAGCAGGGTTATTTTGTTTGGTAGTTGTGCCAAGGGTACAACTCGTAAATCTAGTGATATTGATATTTTTGTTACTACCAACAGGGAAGTAAGCATTGACGAAGAGGGCATACTTTCCTGGGATTGCCGTCCTGAAGAAACTCCTCAAGGTGTTCCGATGAATTTATTGGTGCAATCGGAAGAAAAATTTAACACTTTAACAGACAGCTTTGGCATGGTTCAAAAGCAAGTACACAAGAACGGAGTTGATTTAAGTGGATTTTTACGATAACGCTTGGGAAACCGAGCAAACAGCTATTGATTTAGCTAACATTGGGCGTTACCGATATTCGGTTTACTTATCGTGCCTTGCATCGGAGCTATACTTAAAATCTAAATTACATCTAGTTGACCACGATGAAGAACTGGAAACGTCCCATGATGTAATCAAAATGTTAGATGTTTTATCTAAGCGGTTTACTACGGGCAAAAACCTAAAAAATATGATAAAATTTTCCCGAAAATACTACAACGAGTCTCGTTATCCCTATGCTGGCGATGTTTCCGCATATACCAAAGATTTTGCCGAGCAGTTTTTGGAATTTACCGCCGCCGTCCGTGAGTATGTTGAAAACGATTGCTTGGCTACTATGGACGACTTGGCGGATAAATATTCCAAAGATTAGTTGTGTTTGCTTGCCGCTATTTCGGCGTTGCACTAATACTTAGCACGTACCCTTTGCCTTGCTTACCAATTTCCTTTTTGTAAATCTCGTTTATCCATTCAAGCCGCTCATCTGGCATATACAGCAGATGTTGTTTGGTATACGGCACTTTGTTTCTAATCCAATGCAAGTGATTCTCAATACTGTAAATTTCGTGGGTGGAAATTTCGTTGACCTTGTAGTCCGCCTTTTCAAACACTAATTGCAAGGTTTCTGCTGTATAATACGAGCAATGCGGCCCAGCAAAATGTTCCATGGAGTAGATTATCATAGCATTTGCTCCTTTCTATTTGTTTAGAATAATGTAAAATTACACAACAAAAAAGCAAGCCCCTCACTCTCGCAATGCGAAAAATACGGCTTGCTTTTTATATGTTGTTAGTATTTTTAGGGTTGACAAAAAAACAGAATTTAGGCTACTGCTCTGCTCTGCTC
>WRKK01000273.1 GCA_009782245.1 Defluviitaleaceae bacterium
TTCCACTTGCTCGTTTCATTTTCATAAAAAATCCTCCTGTTAGCTTATTGTTGGCGTGTCGTATATTTTACAACATTTTACATTATACACTAAAATTTGGTGGTTGTCAAAAAAAGTTTAATAATGTCCGCAAATCGCCTTATATTTGCAATATACGCAATGTTTTGTGCTAGTATTGTTGGACGGTTTGGCGGATATTATGCCGCGGCTCATTTTTTCGCCTATTTGCTTTATTTGGGCTGTTACGTTGTCGCATAACTGCACAAATTCCGCCAAACTTGCTATAGACGAACCTTTTGAAAATTCGCCGTCTTTGTTGATGTTTACGGGAATTATACTGGATTTTCCCGCCAATTTTTTGCCGTCTTCCGCTTTCAGCGTTTTATCTATGCCGCTAACATTGGATATATCCGCCAAAACCAGCCCCGACATCTTAAATTCTTGCAATAATTTCTCATCACGCTCTTCGGCGGTTAAATTTGCGTCCTCTTTTATTATGGGATCGTCTATGTTAAAGTAAAATACGCCGCCTGGCTTTATAATTGGGCTGTCTGGATTTTTTTCTGGGTTTTTTTCTACATTCTGTAAAAACGTGTTCATGTACAACATAAGCTGCAACTGCCTACCCGCCGCCACTTCGTCCAGCGAAAATTTTGCTTTACCCGATTTATAATCTATAATTTTGATGTATTCTTTTTCCGATAGATTTTCCGATAAAGCCAGCGTGTCAACCCTATCTATCCGCCCTTCGATTACCATTTTTTTGGCAGAATCCAATATCATGTCTAGTTTATGCGATTTTTCCTCAACGCTAGATACAACAAAGCTACCACGGCGATATTGTTCGCACAACGCCCACAAAGAAACCGTGCAAATATTTTTGATACTCTGCAAAATGTACATATTACGGGCGTTGCTGTATAGTACGTGGGTTTTTGTGATGTTTTTGGGGTTTTCGGCAATGTCAACCTTTTCGGCGTTTTCAACATTTTCGGGATTTTCAACATTTTCGCTATTTTCACTATTCACGGGATTTTCGCCCAATTCTTCGTTTGCGATATGTTTTTCGGCGTATATTTGCACTAATTCTTCCAAAACCGTTTTATCGGCGGTTTCCCAGGAGTTGTTTACTGTTAAGTGGGTTACAACTTGTGCCAAAACCTCGTGGTACATTTTGCCTAAATCTGTGGGTTTTACCTTGTAAATTTCACGTTCTTTGGCTTGCAGGTTGTATTGCAAAAAGTACGAAAATGGGCATTGTGCATAGTTTTCTAAATATGTGGCGCTGGTCAAAAAAGTTTCGCCGTAAAGCGTTTCGGTGGATTTTTCGGATAAATTTTGCATTATGGCATCTGTTTCAATATTTTCGTTATCCTCATTTTCAGGATTTTCGGCGGATTTTGGCGGATTTTCCTGTAAATTTGGCAATATTTTTTTTATACGTGCCAAAACGGGTGCGGGGCGCAATATTTTTCCGTCTAAATTTGTGCGGCTGTAGGAAAATATCAGCTTTTCTTGGGGTTTGCACAGCATATTGTGCAGGGTTATCATGCTTTCGTTGGTAAGCTGCGGAATATCGGGCGATAACTTTAAGCCAAAAGACCGCAAAGTTTCACGTTCATCGTCGGTGATTAGTGTATTTTTGATTATAGGCGGCGGCAGTTGCCCATCGTTTGCCCCTAGCACCAGCAACGCCTTTATTTCTGGGTAATGCGACCGTTTTGCATCGCCCATAATAATTTGATCCAACGTGGGCGGAATAAGCCCCAAATCCTCCGATTTAAGCCCCGCCTCTAAAATTTCGCTAAAACGCTTTATCGTAACGGGTTCTTCGCCCAAAATTTCTACTAATTTGTCAAAAATTTCGGCAATGCGTGCCCAAATTTGCCTGTGCCATAAGGCTTGCTCTTGGTCGCCGCCGTCCTCTTTGGAGGCGGATTCTAGTAATGTGGCGAGTTTATCGGGGATATTTAGTGCATACAGCCAGTTGTACATTCTTTGGGCAATTTCGGATACTTGCAAAATGCTGTCCGATTTCAGGTCATCTAAAAAAGGTGCTAGTGTTTCCAGCACTTTTTGGCGGGTTTCGTTTAGTTCACGCCAACGATTACGCCAACGCCAGCGTTTTATACCTCTTGCCAGCACATAATTTTCCAATATATCTATTTCGTCCGTAGGAATGTCCGTAAGCCCCGTTTTTAGCAGTCTAAACACGCTTTCGTATTGCCAATCCCATACAACTATATCCAGCGCCGCCCGTATAAATTCAGTTAGCGGGTGCAGTAAAATACTGGGTTTGCGGTCAACAAACAATGGAATTTCGTAAGTTTCAAATACATTTTTGGCTAATTTTTCGTAACCCTCTAAATTTCCGCATAATATGGCAATATCGCTAAATTTGTAGCCGTTTTCGGGGGTTTTTACTTGTTTTTGTATCCATTCTGCCGCTTGCGTAAGTTCTGACCATTTATCTTGCAGCGGAATTATTTGCAGGCTTGTTGTTTCGCCCAAATAAGGCTTTTGTAGCTTGGCAAATTGTGTTGTAAGGTGCAACATTTCGGGTTTGTTTTGGTGGCGTTTGGTTGTATTTAGCACCAGCGGCGGCGGCGCGGCTACTCCGAGGTTGGCGGCGATGGTTTTTAGCGTGGCAAACGTATTTTTTGTGGTGTAAAAAAAATCTGATAATTTAAGGGTTTCGCCGTCTTTTGGCGGAAAATCCATTGGCAACGCAATAGTTACATTTTGGGCTATTTCCAGCAATTTAGTGATAACGCTTAGTTCCTGCGGCGTAAAATATTTGAACCCGTCAATCCAAAATAGCGTATCGTTCAGATAATCGGAGGTTTCCAAGGCTTTAACCAGCAAATCGAGCGTTTCGTCGGCGACCAAAAAACGCCCCCTAATATTTTGCTTATATTTGCGATATATTACCGCAAGATCGGCAAGTTTGGACGCAATATTTACGTTGCCAGCGGCGGCGGCACGGTTGGCACGGGTTTCCAGTTCGGCAACAGATATTTCGTATTCGGACAGCTCTGTGATAGTTTCGGCAAGGCTTTCAATAAAACCTGGCATATTTATTGCTTTTGCGTAGAAAACCAGTTCGCATTCCTGCAATATTTTTCGCAATAAAATATGTTTACCCGTTTCGTCCAGCTGTTTTGTCGGCACACCGCCAGAACGGGTAAAAACATGATGAGCAAGCCTGTTAAAACTAAGGGCTTGCGCACCTATAACTGTTGTTTGCTGGGTTGCGTTTACTAATATTCGTTCCGCTTGCAATGTTGCTTGTTCCTGCACTATATAATACATGGGCGTATTATTTTCATTAGCCAACTTGCCCGTTATTTCCGCTATACATCGGCTAGTTTTGCCCGAGCCAGATTGCCCTAATATGAAATTTAACGGCATTTTTGCCCTCCTTTAGGTGGTTTTTAGTAATTTCAATAATCTCTGGTAAAATAATAGCCCACGCTGCGTTTTGTTAGCACATATTGCGGATCGTCAGGGATTTCTTCCAGTTTTGTACGCAAGCGGCGAATAGTAACGTCAACTGTGCGTACATCGCCCAAATATTCATAACCCCAAACGTATTTTAATAAATCTTCACGGCTAAATATTTGATCGTTGTTGATTGCCAAATGGATTAGCAATTTGTATTCCAAATTGGTTAAATCTATTAAATTTCCGCCACGGATTACCTCGTATAAGGTTAGGTTAATTGTTAAATCCTTAAAAGTTAATATTTGCGGTCTTTCTGGGCTGGCTGGCGGCTTGGCGGTTTCGTCCAGCAAATCTTGGCGGCGTAAATTTGCCTTTACCCGTGCAATAAGTTCCTTTACACCAAAGGGTTTTGTCATGTAGTCGTCCGCGCCTAGTTCTAAGCCCATTACTTTGTCTATTTCTTCCACACGAGCGGTCAGCATAATAATCGGCACTTGCGATTTTTTTCGCACTTCCGTGCAAACGCTGAAACCGTCTAATTCTGGCATCATAACATCTAGCAAAATAAGTATAGGATTTTCCGATAAAGCTAGATTTAATGCCGTTTTGCCGTCGTATGCCTCTAATGTTTCATATCCCTCTTTTTTTAGGTTGTAGGCTATTATGTCAACTATGTTTTTTTCATCGTCTACTATTAAAATTTTCCCCATAATTACTCCTTTAATTGGCTAAATTGGTTTTTTTGTGTTTTTTGCTATTTTTGCTACTTTTTTGCTACTTTTTTGCTATTTTTTTGCTATTTTTTTGCTATAATAAATATACCAATAATTTTCTGCAATTACAAGCATTATTTTTATTGACATTACAATTTTGTTGTGTCATAATCTTTAACAAGAGTAAGTTGTTGCTATTTTTTAGATATTTTTAGGAGGATTTTTTATGACCGCACAAGAATTTGTAAAATCGTTAAAAAACGGGTGGAATTTGGGCAACACATTAGATGCCGTGCCAAAAGCAGACGCGACCGCAACCGAACAGGAAACCGCTTGGGGCAACCCAGTTACCACAAAAGAGATGGTGCAGCTGTTAAAAAGCACAGGTTTCGGCATTTTTCGTGTGCCGACAACATGGGGCAAACAGCTAACCGCCGACAACACAATAAAAGCCGAATGGCTTAACAGAGTGCAAGAAATAGTAGATTATGGCATAGAAAGCGGGCTAACCGTTATACTTAACTTGCACCACGAACATTGGCACTTTCCAGACGATAAAAATTACAACGCCGCCAGCATTATACTAAAAAAAGTTTGGCAGCAAATTGCCGAACGGTTCGCAAAATACGACAACAACCTAATTTTTGAGGCAATGAACGAGCCACGAAAAATCGGCACAGAAGTAGAATGGAGTGGCGGAGACGAAGAGGGTCGCCGTGTTGTTATGCTACTTAACCAAGATTTTGTTGATACTGTACGGGCTACGGGCGGCAACAACGCAACCCGTATGCTAATGGTGCCAACCTACGCCGCCAGCGCCGATGCCGCCGCACTTGCCGATTTTGTTATGCCGAAAGGCGACAACTTAATCGCTTCCGTTCATGCGTACACGCCGTACCCGTTTGCACTAAGCAACGAAAACGTAACCGCTTGGACAACCGAGCAAGAAAAAATTATAGACGAATTATTTGAAAGAATAGACAAAGCATTTATATCAAAAAATATCCCCGTAATTATGGGCGAATGCGGTGCCCGCAACAAAGGCGATAACACCGCCGACCGCACCGCATGGGCAAAATATTACACAGCTACAGCCAAAAAATACAACGTACCCTGCGTTTGGTGGGATAACGGAATATTCACAGGCTCGGAAAAAACCGAAATTTTCGGCTTAATGGACAGAGCCAACGTAAAATGGGCGTACCCAGATGTTGTAAAAGCCTTTGTTTAGCCGCTGTTTGGCGATAACTTTGATAACATTAATGCAGGGGCTTGCCCGCCGACGGCAAGCCTGCCGTCGGCAGGCGGGCAACAAAAAAATCTTAATTAAATGGTCATTTTAGCATAAATAAGGGAGGTGTAATTTTTGTCAAATTTTGATAAGGTTCTTAATGATTTTTTAGGGAAAAATCTATATTCTGTGGAGCTTTTTGACTTTTTACCTACTGCCTACTTGTGTTGGGATAAAAATCTTAACTTAATTACTGCAAACGCCGCCGCTTATAAAATGTTTAGGTTTTCCGAAACAACTATAAATGCACCCAATATGGGCTTTTACAGCAATTTCCCTAGTGCACAAATTAGTGCCAAAACGCCGCAAGCTCTTTTTGAGGAACATTTGAACAAAATTTTTGAGGGCGATAACTGGAATACTTCTTTTGAAATTTTAGCATACGGCGAGCCAGGCGGCGAATTGCGATACATCAGCATGGAGATGTCTAGCCTAACATCGGACGACAGCATAAACCCAGGCGAAACCACTCTGGTTGTCGGAACTGCCCACGATATGACAAGCTGTTCCTCTCGTGCCAAAAATGAAGTTGATATGCGCAACAAAACCGTTTTTGATATTTCGCCAATCGCTATTATTTTTTATAACGCAAGAAATGAATTTATTGACTGTAATAACTCCATGCTTAGTTTGTTTGGGTTAGGTCCAACTGATAAAAGCCTGTTTTTAAGCGACTTTTACCGCTTTTCGCCAGAATTTCAGCCAGATGGTCAACTTTCCCGTGAAAAGGCACTTAATTCATCAAAATTAGCCATTAGGAACGAAAGCGGCGTTTATCGTATGGAATGGCTGCACCTTGATGTTTTTGGTAATCCCGTTCCCTGCGATGTTACTATTGCACATACGCAATACCGCGGCGAACAAGCCTTTATTGCCTACGTCCGTGATTTGCGCCACGAAAAATCCATCGAACTGCAAATGAGCGATGCAAATATCCGTGTCAAAACTATGTACGAAATGGCACCGCTGGCTATCTCGTTTTGGGATAAAAACGTCCGCTTTATTGACTGCAACGAAGCTTTTTTGGAAATGTTTAGGGCAAAAGATGTCAACCAGTTGCTACGCACAAACGTTATTCCCGAATATCAGCCCGATGGCTCGCTTTCTTCCGATGTGCTGAAAAACGTCTTCCAAACGGCTTACGAAACGGGCTTTGTAAATTACCAATGGACAAATTACGATGTAAACGGCGAACTTTTTCCTCGGGATATAAGTTTGGTTCGCATGAAATATCACAACGAACACGCTTTTATTGCTTATTCTATTGACCTGCGTGAACATTACAAAAATCAAGCCAAAATAAAAGAGGCAAACGATCGGGTGCAAATTATGCTGGATTCCACGCCGCTTGCTTGTTTTCTTATTGGGGACAGTTTTACTGCAATCGATTGTAACCTTGCCGCTATAAAAATGTTCAACCGCTTTAGCAAAGAGGACTGCTTGAATAATTTCCAAAAAATCTTCCAAAGTGGTGCGGGCATTTCTTCCAGAAAACTGCGTATTTTAGAGGAACATTATAAAATTGCACTAGATGTTGGACATTCAGATATTGAATGGGTGCTGCAAATGCCAGACGAAGAAACCACCGAAGTTATCCCCTGCGAAATTAGCTTTGTTCGGCTAGTACATAACAATGATTTTGTGGTTGCCGCTTATATCAACGATTTGCGCCCGATAAAAAAAATGATAGAAGAAATGCGGCGCATAGAAATAGCCGAGGGCAACAACGCCGCAAAAAGCCGCTTTTTAGCCAATATGAGCCACGAGATTCGTACGCCGATGAACGCAATTATCGGCATATCCGAAATACAGCTACGCAAAGAGGGCTTGTCCCCGTACGTAGAAGAGGCTTTTGCTAAGATTTATAACTCGGCGCATTCGCTGTTGCGGCTTATTAACGATATTTTGGATCTTTCCAAAATAGAGGCGGGCAAAATGGAAATTTTATCCGTTGACTTTGATGTTGCCAGCCTTATCAACGATATTGTGCAAATAAATATTGTTCGGCTGGGCAGCAAGCAAATTTTGTTTAAGCTATCGCCAGACGAAAATTTGCCCATAATGCTGCACGGCGACGATGTGCGAATACACCAAATATTAACCAACTTGCTATCCAATGCGTTCAAATACACCGAAAAGGGCAAAGTGGAACTTTCATGCTGGGTGGAAGAGGCCGCAACGGGCAAAAAAGACGACATTATTTTGGCGTTTAGCGTATCCGATACTGGGCAGGGAATGTCGCCCGAGCAATTAGAGGCACTTTGCAACGATTTTGAACGTTTTAACACGCTAAAAAACCGTGAAGTTGAGGGTACGGGCTTGGGAATGAGCATAGTCCGCAACATAATTACGCTAATGGAGGGCACTATTGAGGCCCACAGCACAATCGGCGCGGGTACTGTTTTTACTATTCGCTTGCCAGTAAAAAGGGTTGGCACAGAAGTTATCGGCAAAGATACCGCCCATCGTCTGGCACAATACGAAGACAGCCCATTTATCAGCAAAAAAATTGTCAACTTTGACTACGAGCCGATGCCATACGGCAGAGTGCTAGTGGTTGACGATGTTGAAACGAATTTATATGTATCCAAGGGGCAACTTTTGCCCTACGGAATAACGGTAGAAACCTGCGATAACGGCAAAAAAGCGGTTGATCGCATAGAACAAGGCGAAGAATACGATATAATTTTTATGGATCACATGATGCCTGGCATGAGCGGCATAGAAGCAACGTTAGCAATCCGCAAATTGGGCTATACGGGCTATATTGTGGCGTTGACCGCTAACGCAGTAATAGGTCAGGCAGATTTATTCCTCAACAACGGCTTCGATGGATTTATTTCCAAGCCGATAGACATAAAGCACTTGGACGTGTATCTAAAACGCTTTATAATGGAGGGGCAAAATATGGAAACAGTAAAAAAAGCCCGAGAGGGTCAAAATGTTACAAAAAAACCGCCAGAATTACCCGTTGTTCAGAATATACCTGAAGAAGAGGGAATTTCGGCGTTATTAGGCGAATTATTCCGCCGCGATGCCCACAAAAGCATTGCTATTTTGCAAGAGTTTCACGAAAAGGAATATTTATACAAAGATTACACCTATACTTCCAACGATAAGGAAAATTACAGGATAACCGTTCACGCCATGAAAGGTGCATTGTACAACATTAAACAAAACGAACTGGCAGAACTAGCCTCCGAACTAGAGCAAGCAATCCGCAACGAAGACATGGACTTTATAAAAGACAACACAGCCCGCTTTTTGGAACGCCTAGAAGAGACCGCAAGCCGTTTTGCACCCGAAGAATACGCCAAAGACGACAAGGATTACGACAAGGCGATGGTATACAGAAAACTTAATTTGGTAATAGCCGCCTGCAGCAACTACGATATTGACAACAAAGCATCAGAAACCCTATCCGAACTTGCCGAAATGGGGCTACCCTCTCATTTGCGGATAATTATTAGTGAATTACACGAATACCTGCTGCGCGGCGATTTTGATGAATTGCTTAAACTTACGGAGAAAGTTATTGCGGATATACGGGGTTGATTTGTTATACTCGAACAACTTAAAAATAGGCTAATGTAGGAAAAAACGGGCGGATAATATCCGCCCCTACAATGCCGCCAAACGTAGGGGCGGATATTATCC
>WRKK01000274.1 GCA_009782245.1 Defluviitaleaceae bacterium
ACTTGCATGTGTTAAGCACGCCGCCAGCGTTCATCCTGAGCCAGGATCAAACTCTCAAATTAAAATTTGGTGGGATTTCTCCCGCTGGTCTTGCTTTTGTTACTTTTGTTACAGAATTACTTTTGAAATTTGTGCACCTTTCGGCACACTACATCTAAAAGAATTTGGGTTGTGTTTTATTCATGACTATTCAGTTTTCAAGGTGCGTTATTTCGTAAATCTTTTTTAATCTTTTTTTGAAAATTTTGAAAATTTCGGTGGACATTTTACAAACTGTCCCGCAAGGCGTTTCGATGTTTCAACACCCTACAAACTACTATATCATCATGTTTCTAATTTGTCAAGGGGTTTTGAAAAATTTTTTTGAAATTTTTTTGCCCCTCAACCTGCCGCCGTCAACAAATTATTTTCAACAACAGAACTTAGTATACATCATGGTTTTGCATTTGTCAATAGGTTTTGAAAAATTTTTTTGAAAAATTTTCGCCCCCGCATTGCCGCCAAAAAACGCTGCACTTTCAACAGCAAGATATACTATACTACAACGTTTTGCATTTGTCAATAGGTTTTGAAAAATTTTTTTGAAAATTTTTCGTCCCCGCATTGCCGCCAAAAAACGTTGCACTTTCAACAGCAAGATATACTATACTACAACGTTTTGCATTTGTCAATAGGTTTTGAAAAAATTTTTTGAAAAATTTTCGCCCCTACATTGCCGCCAAAAAATGTTGCACTTTCAACAGCAAGATATACTATACTACAGCGTTTTGCATTTGTCAATAGGTTTTGAAAAATTTTTTTGGAAAATTTTCGCCCCGCATCGCCGTCAAAAAATGTTGCACTTTCAACAGCAAGATATACTATACTACAACGTTTTGCATTTGTCAATAGGTTTTGAAAAAATTTTTTGAAAAATTTTCGCCCCCACATTGCCGCCAAAAATATGTTGCACTTTTAACAGCAAGATATAGTATATTACAGCGTTTCACATTTGTCAATAGGTTTTGAAAAAATTTTTTGAAAAATTTTCGCCCCCATATCGCCGCCAAAAAATGTTGCACTTTCAACAGCAAGATATACTATACTACAGCGTTTTGCATTTGTCAATAGGTTTTGAAAAATTTTTTTGGAAAATTTTTCGCCCCGCATTGCCGCCAAAAAAATGTTGCACTTTCAGCGGCAAAATATACTATACTACAGCGTTTTCTAATTGTCAATAGGTTTGGAAAAATTATTTTCAAAAAATCTGCTAACGGCTGTTGTTTGGCTTACGGAAACTTCGCCAGCAACTGGATAGCCCCAAGCGTGGCTAATAGTAACCCGCATTTCTGCGTTAAAAGCGTTCGGCACTTCCCACAAATTAACTTGGCGTGTGCGTTCCGCATTGGCGGGGACGGTTATGCTGGTTACGTCTTCCCAAAGATTGGCACGGTTGCGGCGTTGTATTCGCACGATAACGCTACGTGGCGTGTTGTTTTCATGCCACAATTTTAGTGTGCCGCCGTTTGTTTGCCCAAGGGTTTGAAAGGAGCGTTCGACAAAACCGTTGTTGCCCCAAACATAAAATATGGGCAATAAAAATTGCTCGCTGGCGGCGGATTCGGTTGCATGGGCGGCGATTGGGCTTGTTAGCAAAATTGCCGCTAATATTATTAATAAAAGTTTTCGCATGGTTGTCTCCTTTTTAGTCGTTCCCTGTGTAAATTATGTCAACTAAATCTTCGTCTGATATGGTAATTTCGTTAATTATGCCAATTTCTTCTTCGCCGTCAAGAACTAGAGGTCCCATGTAAATGCCGTCTTCATATAAATCCGTTTCTTTTTCTTCCATAGCTGTTTCTCCTGTCTCTGCGTTAAAAATATAATAGTGTTTCCCAATCCAAGCAAAAATCTTGCTTTTCAACAATTTCCACTATACCAAAAATCCCCAACCTAGTCAAGCAAATCCCAAAAAAATTTTTTTTAATTCCGACTAAATCACTTGACATTCCCAAAACGCCGTGATACACTTGTAAAAGTAGCTAATCAACAAAACAGCTACATTTAGGAGCGGTATTATATGAAAATTTCAACACGTGGGCGTTATGGGCTGCGCGCCTTGGTAGAACTAGCTAACTGCAACGCCGACCAATGTATGTCTTTGCGGGAAATAGCCAACCGCCACGGAATGTCCGAAAACTACCTAGAGCAGTTGTTTGTGCCGTTAAAAAAAGCGGGCTTGGTTGTTAGCGTTCGTGGTGCACAGGGCGGCTATAAGTTAAACCGACCAGCCGAAACCATTACCGCCGCCGATATTATCCAAGTGCTAGAGGGTTCGCTGTCGCCAGCCGATTGCATCGAAGACGCTAATTATGAATGCCCAGCCGCAACTTGCGATACTTGCCACGTTAAAACCGTTTGGCAAAAGTTATATTTGGGAATAACCGAAATATTAGGCACAATCCGCCTTTCCGACCTTGCCGCCGAAAGTTTGAACCCGAATGCAAGTTAAATCAAGCTAATCAAGCTAAATCCAGCTAAATCCAGCTAAATTTGGAAAATTGAATTTGGAAAATAAAATTTTAGAAAGATGATTTTATGAATACTCAAAAACCGTTTTTATATTTTGACAACGCCGCAACAACGCCGTTGCACCCAAAAGCCCTCGATGCCATGCTACCCTATTTTACGGAACGCTACGGCAATCCGTCGGGAATTTATTCCATCGGAAGAGATGCCAAAAAGGCGATAAACCAAGCCAGAGAGCAAGTTGCGACGGCAATCGGTGCAAACCCAACAGAAATATTTTTCACAGGTAGCGGCACAGAGGCCAACAACTGGGCTATAAAAGGCGTGTTGGAGGCATCTCGTGAAAAGGGCAGCCACATAATTACCACGCAAATAGAGCACCACGCCGTTATTTATGTTTGCGAGGAACTGGAAAAGCAAGCAAAGAGCGGCGGCAAGCCCGTCGAAGTTACCTATCTACCTGTAGATAGCCAAGGTTTTGTTTCAGCGGACGACCTAGCGGCGGCAATCCGCCCAGATACCGTGCTAATCTCGATAATGTGGGCGAACAACGAAATAGGCACAATTCAGCCAATAGCAAAATTTGCCGAAATTGCCCACAAAAACGGCGTTATCTTCCACACAGATGCGGTGCAAGCCGTGGGGCATATTCCCGTAAGTGTACAGGATTCCCCGATAAATCTGCTGACCATTTCTGGACACAAATTTGGTGCGCCGAAAGGCGTGGGGGCGTTGTATATCCGCAAAGGCACAAAAATAGCCGCTTTGCTAAACGGCGGGGCACAAGAACGCAACCGCCGCGCTGGCACGGAAAACGTGGCAAGTATTGTCGGAATGGGCGCGGCACTAGAAATATCAATGACGGAGCAGGAAAGCGAATTTGTGCGGCTAACCGAAATGCGGGATAATCTAATCGACCGCATAAAAACGGCGATTCCAAAGGTTACGCTAAACGGTGCGACTGGCAAAAACCGCTTGCCGAACAATGTCAACTTCTCTTTTGACTACATCGAGGGCGAATCGATTTTGTTGCTATTGGACATGAACAACTGCTGTGCATCAAGCGGTTCGGCGTGTTCGTCCGCCTCGTTGGAGCCGTCGCACGTGATAATGGCACTAGGTGCCGACCATGAACAAGCCCACAGTTCCATACGTTTCTCGCTTGGGCGGCTTTCAACTTATGAAGAAATTGATGCTCTTATGGCAATTTTGCCGAAATTTATTGAGCAACTGCGAGCAATGTCGCCTTTGGCGGAATAAACTTTTTAACAAAATGTGAATCTTAGGAGGAAAAATCATGGAATACACTGAAAAAGTAATGGATCATTTTGCCAACCCGCGGAATGTAGGCACAATAGAGAATGCCAGCGGAGTCGGCACGGTAGGCAACGCCCAATGCGGCGACATAATGAAAGTCTACCTAAAAATCGAAGACAACATTGTAGAAGACGCTAAATTTAAGACGTTTGGCTGCGGCGCGGCGGTAGCGACATCTAGCATGGCGACCGAGTTAATCATAGGCAAAACGATAGACGAGGCACTAAAAATAACCAACAAAACAGTAATGGACGCACTCGGCGGGCTGCCTCCTGTAAAAGTTCACTGCTCCTGTTTAGCAGAAGAGGCTTTACACGCCGCTTTGTGGGATTATGCCGAAAAACACGGAATTACTATTGACGGATTGAAACCTCCTGAAGAGGTGGAGCATTAGGAATTAGCAACTGCAAAACCGTGGGGCTCTGCCCCACACCCCGCAAGGAGCGCGCCCCTTGACCCGCATTTTTTATATTGAACAAGTATAATTTTTTTTGATTGATTAGCCGCAATTTCACGGGCTGTGAAGTTGCGGCTTTAATTTTGTTGGTCTGCAAAAAACCGCCAAGCCAGCAACTGCAAAGGAGAAAACCCTAACATGGTAGAAATATCGGGCATTAAAATAGAAATCCACAAGAAAAAAATTAAAAATTTGCACCTGTACGTAAAACCGCCAAACGGCAAAGTAACGGTTTCTGCACCATTGGCAATGTCAACCAAGCTAATAGAGCAGTTTTTGCAAACAAAAATACATTGGATAAAAAAACAAGTGGCAAAATTTGAAAATCAGCCGCTCCCGCCCAGCCACCAGTATATTTTGGGGGAAACGCTTTATATTTGGGGCAAGCAATATTTTTTGCAAATAGAATACGGCAAAAAAAATCTGCTGACATTACTGGAAAACACAGCAATTTTAACAGTCCGCAAAGAAAGCACTCCGCAACAGCACGAGCAATTTGTCCGAGAATGGTATCGCAAGCAATTAAAAGCGGAAATCAGCAAAATTTTGCCAAAATGGGAAAAAATAACGGGCTTAAAATCAAGCGGCTGGCAAACAAAGCACATGACAACCCGCTGGGGAACGTGCAACACAAATACAGGCAAAATTTGGCTTAATTTACAACTTGCAAAAAAACCGCAAAAATGCCTGGAATACGTTGTTTTGCACGAATTGTGTCATTTGGCGGAACGCAAACATAACGAAAAATTTGTAGGGTTAATGGATAAGCATATGCCCGCCTGGCGCGAAGTGCGAAACGAACTAAACGGGCAACCCGCTAAAATCCCATGCGTGTCAACTCCGTAACTGTGCCGAATGCCGCTATTGACAGCCGTGGGTGCGATGTAAACGTGTAATTTTCGTTGACCACCACAGACATTAACGTCTGATTTTCGTCATATAGCCGCAAAATTATTTGCCCGTTTTCGTACAGCAACATCACGGTAGTTGGCAGAACAAACCGCCAATCTAAAGGGTTTTGTATAGGAATTATCGTGAAAAATGCGTTGTTGCGGGTTCTTACTGCTACCGCTTGCCATTCGTCCCAGCTTACTCTGGGGAAAAACACCGATAATTCAGTATTTGTTAAGTCAACGAGATTTTCGTCCACAATTTGCCCCCAAGTTCCCACAAATTCTACAACATCTTCTTCGGGGTTAAGATTGGCTAAAATTCCTTGGTTGTCCATTATTCTTATAAAGGTTGACACTCGCAAATCGTCGGCGTTGTACAGGTTTACGGCGAAAAATCTTACCTCCGAAAGCGGCGGCACATTGGGAAACACAGCATTATTGGCTACTCGTGGCTCTGTGGTTGGAGTGTCGTTGGCTCTCTGCCTTTCATGCCAAATCCGCAATTCTGGCTCTCTGCCTACAAAGGCAAGTTCTCCACGAACAGGTGCACCAAAAGTACGCTGATTATCTGGGTGCAACTGCAACGGAACGCCCCTAATTATTATGTAATATCTTTCTCGAGGTGGGATAATTTCCAAGTTGGCGGTGGTTGCGGAAAAATCGGAAAAATCGGAAAAATCGGTTGTTCCGCCTAACGTGAAAACTTCGGCATCTTCGCCTAGCGTGATTACTTCTTGCGAAAAATTGGCTGAATCGGCGGCGGCAGTTTCAATAATCGAATGTTCTAAGTGCAACGGGTGGGCTATTGCGGCGGGTTGTTCCATGATATTTCCAGCGGAATTTTCAGCACTTCCAACATTTTCTTCGTCCCCGCAAGCAACAAAAATCAAGGCAAAAACAATAACGAAAATTTTTAAGTAAGATTTCAACATAGTGCAACCCCCCAAGCAATTAGGCAATTTTGCCAATATTTCAAAATATTTACAACACAAACATTATACTACAGATTTTTTCGGCTGTCAAGCGGTTCGCAAAAAAATATATCAAAAATTTGCAATTTTCGCAAAAATCAGCTATAATAATTTCATAAAAAGGAGATGATTTTTTTGCAAGACCTACAAACTCTGCGCCACACAACGGCGCACATTATGGCACAGGCGGTAAAACGCCTGTATCCAGCCGTTAAAATAGCAATCGGGCCCGCAATCGCAGACGGATTTTATTACGATTTTGAAACCGAAACGCCGTTCGCCCCAGAGGACATTCTCAAAATTGAAAAAGAAATGAAAAAAATTATAAAGGAAAACCACCAAATAACAAGGTTTGTGCTAACTCCAGAAGAAGCCGCCGCTCGCTTGCAAGACGAACCCTACAAGCTAGAACTGGTGCAAAACCTTGAAGAAGAGCCGTCATTCTACCAGCAGGGCGAATTTACCGACCTTTGTGCAGGCCCGCATCTGGAATCCACGGGCAAAATACGTGCGTTCAAACTTTTGTCAACCGCAGGTGCGTACTGGCGCGGCGACGAACGCAACAAAATGCTCTCACGGATATACGGCACGGCGTTTTTCACAAAAGACGAACTAAAGGAGCATTTGCACCGCTTGGAAGAGGCGAAAAAACGTGATCACCGCCGCCTGGGCAAGGAAATGTCGCTGTTTGCGTTGTTGGAAGAGGGGCAAGGTTTCCCGTTTTTTTTGCCGAACGGCATGATTTTACGCAACACGCTAATTGAATATTGGCGAAAACTGCACAGCCGCGACGGTTACCAAGAAATCTCAACGCCGATAATGCTGACACGCAACTTGTGGGAACGCTCGGGGCATTGGGACAACTACAAGGAAAATATGTACGCCAGCGAGATTGACGAGGTTCAGTTTCAAATAAAGCCAATGAATTGCCCTGGGGGAATGTTGGTTTACAACTTGGATTTGCATTCTTATCGGGATTTTCCGCTAAAAATGGCGGAGTTAGGGCTTGTCCACCGCCACGAGAAATCTGGCACAATGCACGGTTTAATGCGTGTCCGCAGTTTTACGCAAGATGACGCGCACATTTACATGACAGCCGAGCAAGTTGAAGACGAAGTTATGCGAGTTATCAACCTCGCCGAAGAAATTTACAAGGAATTTGGGTTCAAGTTCAGCCTGGAGCTTTCCACTCGCCCAGAAAAAAGTATGGGCACCGAGGAGCAATGGCAACAAGCAACAACGGCTCTACAAAAGGTTTTGGACAGCAAAGGTTTACCGTACAAAATCAACGAGGGCGACGGTGCGTTTTACGGGCCAAAAATTGATTTCCATTTGGAGGATTGTTTGGGGCGGACGTGGCAATGCGGCACAATTCAGCTAGATATGCAAATGCCCGAGCGGTTCGACCTAACGTACATCGGTGCGGACGGTGCGAAACATCGTCCCGTTATGATACACCGCACAGTTTTGGGCAGTATAGAGCGGTTTATTGGCATTTTGACAGAGCATTTTGCAGGTTGGTTTCCAGTGTGGCTTGCTCCTGTGCAAGCGGTGGTTTTGCCGATCTCCGAAAAGCACCACGAAACGGCGATTGCTGTAACAGAAAAACTGAAATCCCAAAATATCCGCACCTTTTCCGATTTACGTTCCGAGAAAATCGGTTACAAAATCCGCGAGGCTCGTGAAAAGCGGATTCCGTATATGCTGGTTTTGGGGGATAAAGAGGTTGAAGACGGCACAATTTCGGTACGTGTGCGCGAAAACAATGAATTGGTTGACAAAGGGGCGATTCCTGTAAATGATGTGATTGAGCAGATTGCTCAACTGGCGAAACTGCCGCAGGTTTAAGTAAAAATGCAAATCAACAGTTGAAAAATTTTGTTTACCAAAAGTAGGGGAGACCGTCCCATGCCCGTCTGGCAGGCGGGTTGGTCTCCTTTATAATACTCAAAAATCAGCCAATTTCGTATACTTGTATGGGTTTCTCGCCCTCGGATAATTGCGGCATGGTGGAGCGTTCTTGTAGCAATATTTCAGCGAAATCGTAATTTATCATGTAGTTGAAGTATTTTAGGATATTGCAACCAAACAAATTCCGCATCTTGGCATTTGGCGAAAAATATATTCTACAGCCTTGAATTTCACGTTCATTAAACATTATAGAGACGTTTTCCAGATAGTGCAACTGTACTTTTGTGTTGTTTGCGGCAGTTGCAGGGTATTTCTCTTTTGGGCATGAATGCAAAAATTCGTCTGTGTAGCCTAAATGCCTTAAAGTGTCCATACCAATTATTGTGTAATCTGCACCTGTGTCAAGCCTAAATTTGACAGTTTTATGCGAGAGCGAATTACCTGTAAGCACTTTCACATCAATCAAAATTCTTCCAACTTCGTTTGTTTCAAAGTCAAGTATTATGGTTTTTCGCTTTTTCAAAATAATACCCTCCCACGTGTATCATATCGTCATCGCCGTCTATTACCGTTGTTTCTCCCATGGTATCCCCCAAAGAGTTCATTATTTTGCCCGCCTCTTCAGGAGTATCTGTTACGGCGTAAACATCGCCCATTCGTTTATTTTGCGTTTGTAAGTCTGTTCCCCAGTCAATATTTACCATAACAATCCATTTTCTAGGATATTTCATACTGGCTCTTAAGGTCCACATTCTTTCTAGCATTTTTATTCCTCCGTTTCAAAAATTATAGATTTGGTGTTTTGTGTTTCCAAGATTATTATAGCAAATTAGCAAAACGATTGTCAAATGCTTTTCCAAAATGCCAAAAAACCATCTACCAAAGACAAAAAATTAACCACTATGGGTTTACCATTCTCCAGCATATACCCCTCCTATGTGTATCTTGTCGTCATCGCCCTCCATTATCGCTGTTTCTCCCATACTATCTCCCAAAGATTTTCTTATTTTGCTTGCCTCTTCGAGAGTATCCGTTACGGCGTAAACATCGCCCATTGATTTATTTTGCGTTTCTGGGTCTGTGCCCCAATCAATATTGACCATAACAATCCATTTGTTGATGTATGTCGTACAGGCTCTTAATGTCCACATTCTTTCTAGCATTTTTATTCCTCCGTTTCAAAATCGCAGTTTGCGTGTTTTTTGTTTAGCAAGATTATTATAGCACCCGCACAA
>WRKK01000275.1 GCA_009782245.1 Defluviitaleaceae bacterium
CTATCGGCAGACAGGTAGGGGCGACCGTCCTCGGTCGCCCGTTCTCCTATAAATCGTTTAAGTTAAGGGCATTGATATTATCCGCCCGTTTAGTTTTATTGGTGAAATTGCGGCTAGTCCACTTTCACTCCCCCTCAAAAGGATACTTTTCGGTTAAACTTCCAACCAACCTTCGCGCACCAGAAACATCATTATCCCTAAGGGTCAAAGCTATAATATTCGCCACAACCTGCATATCTTCCTCTTTTAGCCCGCGGGAGGTAACTGCTGGCGTTCCAAGGCGTATTCCGCTTGTAACAAACGGGCTTTTTGGGTCAAAGGGTATTGTGTTTTTGTTGCAGGTGCAGCCAACTAAATCTAGCCTAGTTTCCGCCTCTTTGCCCGTTATGTTTATGTTTTGCAAATCTACCAGCATTAAGTGGTTGTCCGTTCCGCCAGATACCAAGTTAAAACCATGGCTTAACAAACTTTCTGCCAAACTTTTAGCATTTTTTAGCACCTGATTAATGTACACCTTAAAACTATCCTGTGCCGCCTCGTGGAAAGCAACCGCCTTTGCCGCAATAACGTGCATTAGCGGCCCGCCTTGTATTCCCGGAAAAAGTGCCTTGTCTATCATTTTTGCATAGCCGTTGCTAGTTAGGATAAGTCCGCCGCGTGGGCCACGCAATGTTTTGTGGGTGGTTGAAGTTGTAAAATGGGCGTGTGGCACAGAGTTTTGGTGGTTTCCTGTAACGATAAGCCCCGCAATATGGGCAACATCAGCAAGCACATAGGCATCTATTTCGTCTGCTATTTGGCGGATAATTGCAAAATCTATTTTTCGTGGATAAGCACTAGCACCGCAAACAATCATCTTTGGTCGATTTTTTAACGCTATTTTTCGCATTTCGTCATAATCGATAGTGCCTGTATTTTTGCTAACGCCGTAATCCACCACTTTGTAGTACGTACCCGAGATAGTTACAGGGCTGCCGTGCGTTAAATGCCCCCCGTGCGAGAGGTTCATGCCCATTATTAAATCGTTGGGCTGCAAACACGCAAAATAAACCGCCATATTCGCCTGTGCACCAGAATGCGGTTGTACATTGGCGTGTTCGGCGTTAAATAGCTGTTTGGCTCGGTTTATTGCTAAATTTTCGGCAATATCCACCATTTGGCAACCGCCATAATAGCGTTTTTGCGGATAACCCTCGGCATATTTATTTGTCAACGGCGAACCCATCGCCGCCATTACTGCCTTGCTTACAAAATTTTCCGATGCAATTAATTCTATCGTGTCTCGCTGGCGGGCTATTTCAGAGGAGATTGCCGCTGCTAATTGCGGATCGCAACTAGATATATCGCTAAAATTATACAAAAAATCACTCCTAGTTTTATTTTGTGTTTTTAGTGCGTTGCTTTAATGCTTTAGTGCTTTAGTGCTTTGCCAATACAAATCAAACAAAAAAGCCCGAGGATAAGGGCCTTTTTGTTTTTTATCCGTTTGTTTTTGTGTAAAAACAGCTGATAACGGGAATCGAACCCGTGGGCCTCATCCTTACCAAGGATGCGCTCTACCTACTGAGCTATATCAGCAGTAAAATAATAATACCAGGTTAAAAATTTTTTGTCAAGTTTTTTGCAAAAAATTTTTTTGAGATTTTTGGTCATCGTTTTATTGTTATAAAATCCGCTGGGTTTGGCGAAAAATTAATTTTAGTCGGCAAAATAGGCGGCGAATTATTTGCGTTGCGTTTGGTTGATATTCCGATATTTCCAACGCCAAGCTGCCCGTTATCGTTTATGCCCCAAGCCCACAAAGTGCCGTTATTTTTAATCGCCCAAAAAGACTGATATTCGCTGGCTACGCAAAAAACACTATCCATTATTTTTGCGGATAACCGTGGTGCAGAAATAATTTTGTCGGTGCTCCACAACGAGCCGTCTTTTTTTAGGATTGCACCTATTGTGTAGCCTGCAACATCGTTGGGCAATATTTTTAGCGGCGAATCGTGAAAAAGCACTTTTTTGCCGTCGTAACCTCTGCCCCAAACCCACAAACTGCCGTCATTTTTTATTATGGAGACCGAAATTCCGTCCAAATAAATATCCAAAACATCGTCCATTATGGGGCAAGGTTTTGTGTTGCACATAGATGGCAAATATTTTAAGCCTGGATTTTTAACATGATAACCCAAACTCCAAAGGCTGCCGTCCGTTTTGATTGCCAGCGATATTCCGCTGTTTATTTTTGCGATTTTTACAGAATCCATTATTTTTGTCGGCACGTTTGAATAATAATTTGATTTTACGTTACCGCCCAACGGGATTCCCTCGCGGATAATGCCCGTTAGCCACAGGCTGTTGTCATTTTTGGTTATCAGCAGAAAAAAATCGGTAGCACTGGCGGCTAACACATCGCCCGATATTTTTTGCGGTTTATGGTTAAGCAAAACGCCGTTTATCCACTGTTTGTGCTTATCATAATTGTTGGTAGACCATGCCCATAAAGTGCTGTCTAATTTTACGGCGTATATTATCCCGTTTGAAATTGTGGCAAATTTCACATTATCCATTATTTTTTTTGGCACAAACTGTATTTTTACGTTGGGATAATCGTATGTATTGACCAATCCCCAATGCCACAAACCGCCGTCCGCTGTAACCGCCAGCACCGCACCGCCGTTTGTGGCTATATGAATTGCGGTATTTTCGGCATTTTCAAAATCCTCAAAATTTTCAAAGCCCAATAATTGGCAAATACACGCAATGATAATTTCAGCGGATTCTTGCTGTATTGCATAATCGGTTGACATTTCCTTGATAAGATTGCGAGATGTTAAAAATTCGTTGTTAGCAATGGCAATTTTTAGCCTTTGGTAGGCTTTCATTTCTATAATTGCGATGTTTAGCAAGTGGCTTATACGCTTTCTTTCGGAACTTTCGATTTTTCGGTTGCCTAAAATATCCTCTATTATCCCACGGAAGAACCTAGGGTTGATAAAGGCGGTTTCGCCGAATTGTGCAATTATATCTTGAAAAGCCTGAATTATTATTTCTCGCATTGTGAACTCCTTTTGGTTTTTTGCGGTTTTTGCGGATTTTTGCGATTTTTCGCAAGTTGTTAAGATTATTTTAGCACATCGTTGGATTTTTTTCAAATTTTTTAGTTCAAATTATTTTGCAAACCCGCTTGTATTATTTTCTGCCATGTGCTAAAATAACAAAATAACCCAAAGGAGGCTCGTCCATGTTCATTTTCAAGCTAAGCATATTATTCACCTTGGGCGTTGTCTTATCCACCGTTATGAACAAAGCGCGCATACCCGATTCGCTGGCGTACATTACCGCCGGCGTTATTTTAGGACCCGCTTTACTTAACCTTTTCAATTACCAAGATTTATACTCCTTTGAACTTATCAACCGTTTTGCGATTTGCATGGTTGGCTTTTCCGTCAGCCAATCTCTTAATGTTGCGGTGCTTAAAAAGGCAAAATTTCGGCTGGTTTTTGTTTCCATTGTGCAGGCGTTGGTTACTTTTGGCGTGGTTTCGGTTGCCGTGTTTGCGTTTTCGGGAAGTGTGATTTTTGCCCTGCTTTTGGGGGCTGTTTCCTCAGCGACTGCGCCGATGATTCCTATTATGGTTTTGCGGCAATTTCAGGCAAAAGGCGAACTATCCGATGCAATCGTGCCAGTTATCGCCGTTGACGACCTTGTCTGTATTGTGCTGTTTTACTTGGCTTTTGCGGTAAGTTTGGTTTTGATAGATAATTATAATTTTACCACGCTAATTTTTGAATACGCCACAATGCTTACGTTTAGCGTAATTGTTGGGCTTGCCTTTGGGCTAATTTGCGTGGCGTTTTTTAACTGGCTGCTAAAAAGCCGCGAAGAATACCTCGTTGCCGCCGTTAGCATCTGCTTTGCTTGCGTGGGATTGGCGGAAGTGCTGGATTTGCAGCCAACCGTGCTTGCAATGGCGGCTGGTTTTGTGGTTGCAAACCTCGCCAAGCGAAACACCGACGTTTTTGAGACGCTACAATCGTTTGCACCGCCTGTATTTTTGGCGTTTTTCGTTGCAACTTCGTCAATCGTTGTCATGGATATTTCCCATGTGATAAATTTTGGGATAATCGGCGTGGTTTACATTTTGGCGAGAACCGTTGGCAAACTTTTTGGCAATTATATTGGTGCAAAAATGTTCGATTGCAACAAAACCGTGCAAAAATATTTGGGCGTGTCAACCTTGTCGCAAGCGGGAATTATCCTAATTATGTCCGATATAATTTTGTCGGAGATTCCGTATGTCGGCGAGCAGCTTTACATTATAATTCGTGGTGCTTGCGTTATTTTTCTCGTGGTTGGTCCATCGCTGACAAAATTCGCAATAAGCCGTGCTGGCGAAATTTCAGAAATTTCAGAAACCCCAGAAATTCTAGAAATTCCAGAAACCCACCAGAAAGGAGCAACCCATGATATTTTTTAAGTTGGCAATTTTAATTTTTGTCGGGTTGATTTTTGCGAATGTAATCGAAAAAATCGGCTTGCCGAAAGTTTCGGCGTATTTTTTGACGGGCGTGTTGCTTGGGCCTTCTGTAACGGGCTTTTTAACGGTTGACGATTTGAACTCGTTGCAAATTGTTTCGCAGGTGGCGCTTGCTTGCATTTGTTTTGGGATAGGAAAATCGTTTAATTACAACGAAATTAAGGGGTATGGTGCGAGAATAATCGTTTTAACGTTATTTGAATCGCTGACGACATCGGTATTCGTTTTTGCGGTGCTTTTCTTCGTTTTGCGGCAAAGTTTTGAGGTTAGCATTTTGCTGGCGGCGATAGCGGCAGCGACCGCACCCGCCGTGCCGCTTATGGTTTTGCGGCAATTTAAGGCAAAGGGCGCTCTTAGCAAGACGATTATTCCGATAGTTGGGCTGGACGATGTGGTTTGCGTGGTAGTTTTTGGGCTAAGTTTGGCGATTGTAAAGGCAAGCGGCGGCACAGAGGAAACGCTGGGGTACGCCACTTTGCACATGATAATCAACATTTTCGTAACGTTGATAACGGGCGTAACTTTGGGCTACATTTTTTCGCTGATAATCAAAGAGTTGGATAAAAAGAGCGACATTTTAATTTTGACAATCGGAATCGCCACATTGGGCGTGGGATTGGCGTTGATGTTTGAATTAGAACTGATAATTTTGTCCATAACGACAGGGACGATTGTGGCGAATTTTGTGCCGAAATCGGACGCAATTTTTGACAATTTGACAAGCAATTTTATGCCGCCGCTGTTTTTGGTATTTTTCGGGATTTCCGCAGCAAGCCTAGAGTTAGCCTATTTAGCGGACGTGAGCCTAATCGGCATTGTGTATATTTTGGCGCGTGGCTTAGGAAAAGTGGCGGGTTCGGCGATTGGTGCGAATGTTGGCAAGTTTCCAGCGGTTGTAAAAAAATATTTGGGAATGGCGATTTTGTCGCAAGCTGGCGTAGGAATTGGGCTTGCGGTAATCGTCCGCCAAGAGTTGGGCGAAGTTGGGCAGCGAGTGTACACAATAGCATTGGCGGGGGTTTTAGTTTACGAGATTATCGGGCCGTTGCTTACAAAGTATGCAGTTAAGCGGGCTGGCGAGATTTGAGGGTTTGGTAATGGGGGGGTTCTAGTGGGGTAATTTTTATGTTGCCTGTTGTAAAAAGGTTGGCATGGTAACTGACAGACCGATTGACGGTTGGGCTGGTTCTGGTTGGGTTGATTGAAGTTCGTTGCTTACAAACTCTGGATATTTAACAAAATCAATATCTATCCGCTCGCCGTTTTGTTTCCATTCGGCACAGCAAAAATATTTGTCCCATTTGTTAGAGAGTTGTTCTGCTCTGGTTAGTTTAGTGAACTCTTCTTTATAAGCGAGCGGAACAAGCCAGCCAGATAAATCTTCGTAGTAAATTGTTTCGGTTTCTAAATCGTGTCCCTCGCCACATTCTATTTCAAAAAAGCAACCTTGTTTTTCTGCAAGCCTGTTTATGATTGCTATGTAATTGTCTGATTTTTGGTCAAATGTTAGCATATTATTCCACTTTCCTGCCAGTTTTAAGACGTTTATTATTTTTTCCGTTTTTGAATGTTGTATTTTGCGGAAAAAATCCATTCAACTCCGTTCTTATTGCCCTTGCAATTTCACGACTTAACGGCTGTGCATTATCTCGGTTGGTAAACACAGATTGTCTCGTCAAATCCCCCTACACGTTTCCGCAAGACAATTTGGCGTTTTGCATTTCGTTTGGTAAGAGTTATTATTTGTAAAGTGTTCAAAGTCATTGCCACAGCGTGAGCATTTGCGGTCTGTTTTGCCAAAACGTCCAAAATCTTCAGCAACATCGCCTAACAGTTTGAATTCTTTCATTGTGTGTTTTTCAGGCATTTTAGTAGCCATAAACAATCCTCCTCATAAATTCATTATATTGTATTGTTACGCCGCTTTCCCTTGCACGTTCTACGGCATCTAAAATTAAATATCTCCTATCTTCGTCAGATAAATTTGGAGTATTTCTAGCGGCTAAGTAACTTGCTCTAAATTCGTCATTCCAACTGCCAGTAGTTACAGTCGTTCCTCTATTGGCTCTATGTCCAAAATATTCATGGGCCTGCCCGCCGGCAGGCGGGCCAAAACTGCACGTTCACTCATTAAATCTCGAGGGTGTGTTGAGTTTGTGTTTGGAAACACATCATAACGTATTCTGATAATATCATTCTCGTCAGAATATCCTGTCTGCTTACCATTATTAAATAGAAACACGTTCTCGTCAGCCCCGATAGCCCTAATTTCAGTCCGCAAATGTTCAATTTCTTCGGCATTAAGCGTGGTAAATGGGCTACGTCTTAAACCGCCTGCGGTGCGGTCATCTATATTCGTCATACTATCCATTATACCAGAATTTCCGCCCCTGTCAATACCCGTCTGCCGCCCCCAACAAAAACCAAACCAAAGCACATTCCCCAAAAATTTCCCGAACTTGCAATCCCCCAACTTTTCTGCTACAATAAAAAAAAGGGGGGCAAAAAATGGATATTACCAAACTTTGGCAAGAAACCTTACTTCTACTGGAAAAAACGCTCACGGACGTGGTGTATAACTCGATGATTATGAAACTTTCGCCCATTAAGCTAGAGAACAATACGCTTTATTTGTCTGTGGAAAGTTCTTTCTTCAAGACGGCGATAAATTCCCGCTATTTGTACGATATAACCCGCTGTGTACGCAGTCTAACCGACATCGACATCGAAGTGCAAATTGAATCGCCCAACGACAAAACCACCGAGGAAACCATAAAATTCGCCGAAAATTACGCCAAAACTAACCTCCGCCCAAAATACACTTTTGACACGTTTGTCAAGGGCAAAAGCAACGAAATGGCTTATGCGGCGGCACTCTCCATCGCCGAGCAACCTGGCGAATCCAGCTATAATCCGCTGTTCCTGTATGGTGGCGTTGGGCTGGGCAAAACGCACCTTGTGCAGTCAATCGGCAATTTCGCCCTGGAGCAAAATCCCAATTTGAGCGTGGTCTACCAATCCACAGAATCGTTCACAAACGAGCTGATTTACTCTATTCGGGATAAGACAACCCAAAATTTCAAAAATAAATATCGCCGCTGCGACCTGCTCCTGCTGGACGACATTCAGTTTCTGGAGCGAACCGTCGAAACGCAAGAGGAAATCTTCCACACGTTCAACACGCTCTACAACGAGAACAAGCAGATTGTGCTGACAAGCGACCTGCCGCCCAAAGAGTTGGGCAACATTGAAAAACGCCTAACAACCCGCTTTGGAATGGGTTTAATTGTGGACGTTACGCTGCCCGATTACGAAACCCGTGCGGCAATTTTGGAAAAAAAGCTACACCTGGAGCGGCTCGCATTGCCGCCCGCCGTCAAAGAGTTCATAATTCGCAACATAGTTTCCAACATACGAGATTTAGAGGGTGCGCTAAACAAGGTAATTGCATACGCGCGGTTCACAAACACGCCAATCACGCTAGAATTAACCCGTGAGGCTCTGAAAGACCAGCTAGAGGGAGCAGAAAAGCCGATTATAACCGTTGAATATATCCAACAAATAGTTGCGGATTATCACAAAATCACAGTAGAGGACTTGAACAGCCGCCGCCGCACAAAAGATATAGTAATTCCGCGGCAAATTGCGATGTATCTTGCACGGAAGATAATGAAAAATGTAACGTTGCCGCAAATTGGCGCAGCGTTCGGCAAGCGCGACCACACAACAGTAATGCACGGTTGCGAGAAAATCAGCGGCGAACTGGAATATGACGCAAAATTGCAAGATACTATTTTGGATTTGGAACGGAAAATTGTTGGGGAAGAATAGGGAGGAATACCATGATTAAAATAGAAAACCCAGTTTACATGACCTGCAGGGAAATGGAAGAAAAATACCCAAATTGCATGGTTTTTGTGGGGAAATATAAAAATATCAATAAAACCAATGGCAATCCTGGCGGCTATCCTTTCGCAATCATCGAAGATAGCGACCACGGTACAGGAATTTTAGGCGGCAGTAATTATTCAGAATGGAAACCGCTGTTTATTTGCAACACTTATCAAGAGCCAGAAGATGTGCTAGTAACGGGCTTTGTAGAGATTGACGAAGATGAATTTGAGAGGGTACAAAATGAAAATAGCTAAAAACTTTTTGCAAGGTAATTCTGAAAAATTTACGTACAAAAACGGACATTGGAATATCGAACTAAAGGCTATGAACTCGCTAAATTCGGAAGAAACCGAAATAGACTTTGTTCTTGATACGGGTGCTAACATTACAATAATAAATCCGTCTTATTTTGAAACCCTAAAAATAGCGGAATCTGGCATAGAAATCACACCATCAAAAACAAAATCCTACGGTAGCGATGTCCCTGGTAAAGTGTGGATTTTGCCGTTCCTGTTTATTGGCGGATTTACCGTAAAAGATGTATATTGCTTTACGCCTAACGACCCACGGCGAACGCATAATCTACTTGGAATAAAAGTTTTGGCGAAATTCTACACAATGATTGACCCTGTAAAATCCCGCATATATTTTGAAAAACATGACGGCATTTTGGCGGATTACAAAATGCTTAGCGGAGAGGTTTTTGTTACGCCAAAATAAAAAATTTCAAAATTCCCTTGACAAGCCGCAATCCTCATGGTATCATAATCATGCTATAAAAATATTTTTTGAGGGGATTGACAAATTTGCTTTTTTGTGATTTAGACATAATTAGAAGCAAGCAAGCAAGCAAGCAAGCAAGCAAGCAAGCAAGCAAGCAAGCAAGCAAGC